>JAJRXW010000028.1 GCA_024276095.1 Gammaproteobacteria bacterium | reverse complement strand
TTCTGCTTCCACTCCTTGAGCAAGGTGATGCCATCCGTATCGGGCATCCAGATATCGAGCAGAATAAGATCAGGTGCGCTTTTTCCGAGGCTCTCTCTCGCACTGGCGGCATCGGCCGCGGTGCGAACGCTGTAACCTTCTTCTGACAGAATTTCTTCGATCAGCGTTCTGATATCGACTTCATCGTCTACTACAAGTATTTGTTCCATGTTTATGCTCTTTCCCTCCGGTAATTCGGATGTGCCGGGCGCCTGTCGGAGACTGAATCTCTGCCGGTATGGTTCACCGGGAGACGAATGATGATCACGGCCCCGCCCGCCGGGCCATTTTCTGCCTGAATAGAACCGCCGTGTTCCTCGACGAGTTTCTTGACAATGGCCAGCCCCAGGCCGGTGCCCTTGGTTTTTGTCGTTACATAGGGTTCGAAGACCTGTTCCAGCGTTTCCGCATCGATACCGGGGCCACTGTCGCTGACCCGGACTTCCGCATATTCCCGGCCGCTTTCGGTGCCCAGGGCAGTGGCGATCGACACCCTGTTTTCCTGGCTTTCATCCGTGGCCTCAAGCGCATTGCGAATGAGATTGTGCAGCGATTGCCGGATACGGCCGGCATCCGCCTCGATGCTGACAAGCCGGTCATCGGTGTGCAACTGGATGATCGGGTGATGATCGTGGGTGCGATACAGGTATGCGACTTCGCGTATCAGCTGGTTGAGGTCAATGCGGGAAATATTGATCTCCGGCGATCTTGCGTACTCACTGAAGGCGTTGACCATGTCCCGCATTGCGATGACCTGTTGCACGATGGTATGGGTTGCGCGGTCCAGAACCTGGGCTTCCATTTCTTTCATCGAGCCGAGGTAGCGGCGCCGGATTCGTTCCGCGGACAACTGGATCGGTGTCAGCGGATTCTTGATTTCATGAGCCAGCCGCCGCGCGACTTCGCCCCAGGCCGCATCGCGCTGTGCCTGCAGCAGTGCCGTGATGTCATCGAAAACGATGACGCAACCGCCCCCGGACCCTTCGTCATCCGGCAATGCCGTACTCGCACAGGTCAATACGCGTTTGCTCGAATCGCCGCGCAGCACGATCTGGTCACGCCACTCCGTATCGGCCGAATCGAGGTGGTGCTGACAGGAGGAAAGAAACTGCTCAAGTAACGGGGCGCCTTCGGCAATTTGCCCGAGTTGTTCCCCGGTACGCGTGAGCAGGTTGACATTCAGAATGGCGCTGGCGGCTTCGTTGGCTGCCCGGATGGTCCCGTCCGATTCCATGGCGATCACACCCGTCGAAAGCCGCGCCAGGATCGCGGCCAGGTTGGCGCGCTCGGCCTCCACCTGTTGTTCGCTGAGGCGGGTTTCCTCTCTGGCCTGCGCCAGCCGGCGGATCATGTCGTTGAACGAGTCGATCAGCATGCCGATTTCATCCCGGGAGGCCATCGGCAGGCGGGTATCCAGGTTGCCTTCGGATACCGCGCGCATACCTGCGGCCAGGTGTCCGATGGGAGCAGCCAGCCGGCGAGCGAAGAAAAACGCGCCATACACGGTGGCCAGGAAAGAAAGAAGTACCACCATGCTCAGGGTCAGCGTGAAGCTGTACTTGAGCGGGCCGCGCAGGAACAACAGTTCTTCGTAGCGGGTGTAGCTGGTTTGCACCGACTCTGCCAGCGTACCGACCCGGTCATCGATCAGGAATGAAGCGTGCATGGTCAGTCTTTCCCGGCCCGGCTGAATATTCGGCAGAACGACCGCTGCATGCACTTCATGCTGCTTGTCCCCGACAGGGACCAGTTCTACATGAACGCCGGTTCTGTCCAGTTGAGATTCTGCGATATAGTCAGGGCGCATCGGAAGGCTGCCGGTGGGGTCTGAGGAACTGGTGGCAACTATTCTGTGTCCCCTGCCGAAAACGGTGATTTCCTGGGCATTCGAGTCTCTGCGCAGCTTGTCCAGTACCTCGACGATCTGCTGATCCGGCAGCCCCGCCAGCGAAACGGCCATCGCGCTGATTTCGCTCAGGTCGTCCTGCATGCGGTCATCCAGCACCGAACGACTCAGCTGGAGTGCATCGCTCAGGCCTTCCTCTATTTCAACGTCGAACCAGGTATCGATACCCTGATTCAAGAACTGAACGGAAACGAAAAAGACGATGACCAGCGGCGCGATGACCAGGACAACGAAAGCGATGACCATGCGCGCTTTCAGGCGTGCGCCGGGAGCGTTGCGGCGATAGTCCCGAACCAGGCGAAACAGGTTGGCGCTGATCAGCAATAACAGAACAATACCGGCGATTGCATTGGTCAGGAGGATGACGTTATGCAGCTGCCCGAACTGCGCGGAGTTCTGGGCGGTCTGGCTGAGCAACACCAGCGAGGCGATACCCAGTGACAGGGCAACGATGATCAACACTGTGTAAATAGCGTTTTTCATGGGTCCGGGTTACTCAACCAGGTTCCACCGGTACCAGTCACTTTGCAGCCGAAAACCGCTGCCCCAGAAAGCCAGGAGGCGCAACGGACCGGGAAGGTTGTCATGATCGAGTACGGC
>JAJRXW010000279.1 GCA_024276095.1 Gammaproteobacteria bacterium | reverse complement strand
TGTCTGGTCAATTGTCTGGCCGACCGTCCGGCCGGTGTCCGGGCCGGCTGCGACATCGAACTTCGTTTCGAACGGGTTGAATACGATTTCGTCCACCATCGCATCCGGATCGCCGAGGCGGTAGACGGATCGGTCCACGGCGTTTTTCAGGCCGCGAACGTTGCCCGGCCATGGATTGTTCAGCATCGCCGACTGTGCCGCCCGGGTAAACCCGGGGAAGTAGTCACGGCCCAGTTCGCGCACGATATTGACGGCGAAATGCTCCGCCAGCGGCAGGATGTCCTCTTGGCGATGGGTCAGGGGAGGAATGTTGATCACGTCGAATGCAAGGCGGTCGAGAAGGTCGGCGCGAAACTCGCCGCGGTTGACCAGTTCGGGGAGATTCGCATTGGTTGCGCCAACGATGCGAACATCCACGCTGATGGTTTCGGAGCCTCCGACCCGCTCGAATTCCCCGTACTCGATGACACGAAGAATTTTCTCCTGCATGCGCATCGGTATCGTCGCCAGTTCATCGAGGAAAAAGGTACCGCCATCGGCGCGTTCGAAACGGCCCGTGTGCAGTTTGTTGGCGCCGGTAAAAGCGCCGGCCTCGTGCCCGAACAGCTCCGACTCCAGCAGGCTTTCAGTCAGTACGGAGCAGTTCAGCTTGACCAGCGGCTGGTCCCAGCGGTTGGAGAGGTAGTGTAACCGGCAGGCGATCAGCTCCTTGCCGGTGCCTCGCGCGCCGATGACCAGCACCGGTTTCGACAGCGGGGCGGCCCGGGAAACCTGTTCCAGCATGTCGACGAAAGCCGGCGCTTCGCCAATGATGGGGGTGGTATTGGAAAGCGGCGTAATCATATGGTCAGAATAGCTAAAAACAGGTGTAAAAGTACATAAAATAATGAAATAAACTATTAATAGCCGTGGTAAAATTCGTGAGAGTTCTGAAAAATACTATTGAATTCAGCTGGTTAATCCATTTTCGTTGGGTTGGCACGGGATATGCATTGACCAGGTTGAATCTGAACAATGGAACGAGGTAGTGACATGGGTATTTTTTCCCGCATGAGCGACATAGTGAATGCCAACATCAATGCGATGCTGGACAAGGCGGAAGATCCTGAAAAGATTGTCCGGTTGATGATCCAGGAGATGGAAGACACGCTGGTCGAGGTGCGCTCATCGGCGGCACGGGCGATTGCCGACAAGAAGGAAATCAACAGGAAGCTGGCGGCTTTTGAGCATGAATCGGCGGAATGGGAAAGCAAGGCGGAACTGGCGGTCGCGAAGGGACGTGACGACCTGGCAAAAGCGGCGCTCAAGGAGCGCAACACCGCTGTGGAAGTGGTCGAAGGTTTGCGCGATCAGCTTGCGCTGCTCGATGAAGGCCTTGAACGGCTGAACGAAGATATCGGCAGCCTGCAGAGCAAGCTGCTGGACGCCAAGGCCCGTCAGCAGGTATTGATTGCCCGCCACGAGGCTGCAAGCAAGCGTCTCAAGGTTCGCAGACAGCTGCATGAGGGTAAAATCGATGATGCGCTGATGCGTTTCGAGCAGTTTGAACGCAAAATGGAAAATCTGGAAGGCCGTATCGAATCGTATGACCTTGGCAGCAGGCCAAACCTCAGGCAGGAGATCAACAATCTCGAGGACGAGGACAAAATCCAGAAGGAGCTGGAAGCGGTGAAGTTACGGGTCAGCGGCAAAGCGGAATAATAAACTGTATATACGGGGATACCTGAACTCATGACTGAATTATTTGGCATTCTGTTCCTGACGATCGTTGCGCCCTGCTGGATTATTTTCCACTACGTTACAAAATGGAAAATGGCCAAAGGCATGTCCAGTGAGGAAGAACAATTGCTTGAGGATATCTGGCAGTCCGCACAACGTATGGAAAGCCGCGTCAATACCCTGGAAACGATCCTTGACGATCGTGCCGGCGACTGGAGGAAACAAACGTGAACGAACATTGCACTCATTCCGGAGAGCATCCATGCGGCCGGCGACTGTATCAGGACCGGGAGAACGGAATTATTTCCGGGGTCTGTGCAGGTATTGCCGAATTTTTTGCATTCAATGTGACGGCGGTTCGCCTGGCAGCACTGGTGTCGTTGTTTTTCTTTTCGCTCCTGACGCTGGCGGTTTATTTCATATTGGCATTTTTGCTGCGTGACAAGCCGTTGCGCTACCGCGGCCGCCGGCCGGAAACGGAATTCTGGCGTTCCGCGGACCGTGGCCGCCGGCCGGGGAGACAGGGACAGTGATCGACACAACGGACCACAGTCTCGGACGGCGCCGGTTGTATCGCGATAAGGAGAACGCGATGTGTCTCGGCGTTTGTGCCGGGATTGCCGATTATTTTGGTTTCAAGGTGGGCGCAACCAGGATCGTGACATTTTTAGTCACCTTTTTCTTCATGCCGATGCTGTTTTTTGTCTATCTCGGTGCGGGTTTCCTGCTGCCGGTCAAGCCGGACGGTATGTTCGAGACGGAAAAGGAAGAGGAATTCTGGCGCTCGGTGCGGCGCGATCCGCGCAGCACATTGCACGAAGTGCGCTACCGGTTCAGGGATCTGGATGCCCGGTTGCAGCGCATGGAGCGCTATGTCACATCGCCGCGCTTCGATCTGGACAGGGAATTCCGCGATCTGGAGGGGTAGCAGCCGGTAACGGGACTGCTCTTTCCCCCGCTGTGCCGGTACCTGATAAGATCAGGGCCGGGGGCTGAAGCCAACGCAGCAAACAGGCCGCAATCCCAAGCCTGTTCAGGCCGCATGGCCCGGTTCGGCAATCCGGCTTGCCGGTCCGGCATGCCAATTTGACTGGGGGCATCATGAAAACGATCACTTGGATACTGGTTGCTGCGCTGTTGCTGGCGTTATCCGGCATGCCCGCCGCTGTCGGGTTCATTGCGCAGAATCGATTGATTGCGCAAGTAGATCAGGCGGAAGAGAACTACTGGCTCGATGCGAAGATGGTCGATTACCGGCGCGGCTGGTTCGACAGTGTTGCAACAGTGGAATTTGGCCTGAGTGCCGCCTACCAGGACCAGATTGAAAAGGCTCTTGAAGAGAATGCATCGGAAGGCGAGCCCCTGACTGCAGATCAGCAGGCGGCAACAGCAGCGCTCCGGGAGGCGTTCGCCGCCAGGATTGTGCTGGAGACACGTGTCGATCACGGGCCTGTCATTTTTGGCGACGGTTTCCATTTTGGCCTGGCAACTGCTACTACGCGGCTTGTACAACAGCCCGATCAGGTCACGGAGTTTCTTGCCCGGGCGAATATTCCCTATTTGTTCGAGATACGGGCGAATACCGGTTTTTCCGGTATGACACAGTTCGATGCAGACGTACCTGCTTTCGAGTACCCGTATGAGCAGGGGAAACTGGTGTTTTCCGGGCTCGATATGCTGGGTGAGTACGATCCCGGGACACTGCGGGTACAGTTTCATGGCGGCACGGATTCAACGATCGCGGAGTTCGAGACCGGCATGCTCTCCTTGAGTGACATGACTTTCACCGGCGACCTCACCGCTTTGTCCCGGTACGTGGCGATCGGCTCGATGGAATTCAAAGTGGGCCGGATGCTGGTGACGAACCAGGGCGACGAAGATTCCGTTGCATTCGAGATGCGGGATGCCGGGTTCAGCAGTCAGACGGATTTGAGTGGCGATGGTTCCAGTCTCGATGCCAGCGTGACCTATTTCGTCGGTTCGTCAACGGCCGGTAATGACGCAAGTCTTACCGACGCTATCGTCGTGGTGTCGGTTCGCGATGTCGATGTTGCGGCAATGGAAGCCTACGGTGAGATTGTCCAGACTGCCGGAATGGCTGAAGAGATATTCTCGGAGAAGGGCCTGTCTCGCCTGCAGCCCGTCGTTTATGACATCCTCGCTTCATCGCCGAGCATCGAATTCGCGCCGGTGCGTCTGTGGTGGAACGATCAGCCGTTCGAAGCGCAGGTTCTTGTTGAATTCGATAAAGACCGGTTGCCTGAAAAGGAATCCTTCAGTTTCATGGATCAGGACATGTGGCTTGGCATTATGTCGGTGAGCTCGTCGATCGAGGCCGCCGAGGACCTGGTGCGCCCTGTTGCCGTTTCAGTGCTCAAAAAGCAACTGGTTGCCGGCATGCAGGAAGGCGATGGTGTCACAGCCGAACAGCTCGACGCGATGGCTTCGATGCAGGTTGAAATGACCCTCGCGGCACTCGTTCAGCAAGGTCTGATCAACAAGTCGGAAACGGGCTATCTGTCAAGGATCGTGTTCGCCGACGGCATGCTCACCATTAACGAAAACCCTGTCCCGATTGGCGTGACGCAGTAGCCGGGCCCGGTCCGGGCGCACGATATATTTCGGCGGCTGGCCGAAACGTGAGCTGCATCCTCAATTCCGGGGCGCTGCGTGCCGATTGACTTTGGGGTAGCTCTCCGGGCGATCTTTTCAAAACAGTTTTCCGGCGGAGCGGGTTCCTTGAGGAGCAGGGCAGGTGAATTCGATAGAAGTCGGTATATGGGCACTTTTGGGCACTCTGGTCGCCCTGGCCATCAAGGGTCTGATCGATGTGGTCGGAAACCGGATGAAGCATTTCCGGGGGGATGGAGCCCCGCCGCACAGCTATGCGCTGGCGATCGAGGATGCGGCCAGCCAGAAAGTGTGGCTGGAGCGCCTGACGCTGTACAAGAGATTCAACTCCTGTGCGCATGCTCTGGCAGAGGATCTGCGCAACGGGCGCAGCTATCAGCAGAACCGCGATCGATTGAGCCAGCTCTATCGGCAGCTCGCCGCCGATACCGTACCTGACGTTGCAGAGTCAGCGCAGGCGATGCGCCTGGCGTGCATCAAGATGATCTTTCAGGGAGTTGACGAGAAATTCGATCAGGAATTCCACGAGGCAAGCCACGTGTTTCAGCAGGCCTGCCGTGCAGCGGAAAAATCGGCTCCACCTGTCATTGCCGGCCAACAGGTGCATGGTGAGCGCGTTGCACAGGCGCACAGCGACTGTGCGATCAATTCACATGAACAGGCGTAGTTTCCGCAACAAGAGGCAGGCCGATATCGGCTAGAGTATCTTGCGCACGGCATCCAGCTGGCCGGCGCTGCCCAGTACTTCATTCTTGTGCGCGATGTACCTGGCATATTCGGCCATGAAGATCTTCCCGGGCGGACGCAGGTCGAAATGCTCGGGCGATTCGATGAAGCTCTCGCGATGTACGCGGCACCAGACGAGGCGTCCATCGGTATCGATATTGACCTTGGTGACGCCCATTTTGCTGGCTTTGGAAATCTGGGCTTCATCGACACCCTTGGCGCCGGCCAGTTTGCCGCCCGCGGCATTGATGCGCTGAACTTCCTCCTGCGGCACCGAGCTGGAGCCATGCATTACCATCGGGAAGCCCGGCAGCAGCCTGGCGATTTCCTCGATCACATCGAAGTGCAGGCCCTGGCTGCCGGTAAACTTGTACGCGCCGTGGCTGGTGCCGATCGCGCAGGCCAGGCTGTCGCAACCGCTCCTTTTTACAAATTCTTCGACCTGCCTGGGGTCGGTCAGCTTGGCGTCGGCTTCATCGACAGATACGTGTTCTTCGACGCCGCCGAGTTTGCCGAGCTCTGCTTCGACAACGACGCCTTTTGCGTGTGCAGCATCGACCACGCGCTTGGTGATCTCGATATTTTTGTCAAATTCTTCGGCGCTGGCATCGATCATTACCGAGCTGTAGAAACCGCTGTCGATACATTCATAGCAGGTTTCTTCATCGCCATGGTCGAGATGTACTGCGAATATCGCGTCGGGAAAAATCTCGTTGGCGGTGCGAATCATGGCCTCCAGCATTCGCTTGTCCGTATAGCTGCGCGCGCCTTTTGAGAGCTGTACGATAAATGGCGCCTTGCTGTCCATGTTGCCACGGAACAGACCCATGATCTGTTCCAGGTTGTTGATGTTGTACGCGCCTACGGCATAGTTTCCGTATGCGTGGTCGAACAGGACCTTGGTGGTGACGATCATTGCTTGCTCCGCGAAGGTTGAGCCTGACGGCTGAGACGTTAAGAATAATGTATTGCAGGGGGATGGCAAACCCTTGAGTCAGGCTCCCGCTGCCTGGGGGCCAAGCTTTCTGGCAATCCGGACGACCTTTCTGCCCCAGTTGGAGAGATAGTCGAAGAATATATACATGCTGGGGACGACGAACAGCGATACGACGGTCGAGAACGCGAGGCCACTGATGATTGCCCGGGCCATGGGGTAGTAGGGCGGGCCGTCGCCGCCGACCTGGGTGTTGCCGACAGCCAGTGGCGTCAGGCCAAGGATGGTGGTCAGCACCGTCATCAGAATGGGCCGCAGCCGGTCGCGGCCCGCCTCTACGATGGCCTCATTGCGGGGCATGCCTTCGCGGCGCAGGTTGTTGATGTGGTCTACGAGTACGATACCGTTGTTTACGACGACACCGATCAGGATCATGATTCCGATGGAGGCCATGAAAGAGAATACCGTGCCGGTCGCGGCGAAGAACAGGAATACACCCATGACCGAGAACAGGATGGACCCCAAAACAATCGACAGCGGGTAGAGAACGGATTCGAACAGTGCCGCCAGAACGATAAAGATCAGCGCGATGCCCCACAGGATGTTGGTGGACATGATTTTCTGGGTTTCTTCGTCCTCGTTAAAGCCGCGGCCAAATTCCCATGAATATCCGGGCGGCAGTGCATACTGGTTCATCAGCTTGCGTATTTGGGGGCGCAGCCTGTCGAGTGTAAAATTGTCCTCGAGGTTGGCGGAGACAATGACGGAAGTCTGGCGATCCACCCGTCTGATCGTTTGTGGCGCCCTGCCGAGCTGAAACCGGGCCAGTGTGCCCAGCGTGATTCGCCTGCCATCCGATGTATACAGCGGCAGATCGGCCAGTTGTTCGAGTGTTTGCCTGTCGTTTTCGCGGAATGTCAGCCGCACGTCGATTTCACCGCCTTGCCCCCGGAATTCGCGCAGATTTTCGCCGCGCATTGCGATCGCGACAGACTGGGCGATTTCTTCCGCGGTCAGGCCGGCGGCAGCCGCCCGGGACTTGTCTATCCTGATGCGCACTTCCCGGTCGCCGGCCTGTGAGTCAGAGCGAATGTCCTTCAGTCCTTCCACGCTTCGCAGGATACGAATGATATCTGTCGCAAGTTCGTTCAGGTGGCTTGTGGAGTCGCCCTTGAACTGCAGGCTGAAGCCTTCTCCGCCACCCTGCTGATCGAATTTGAAGCTTGGTTTGCCGATAACAATTTCGGGTAAGCCGGCTTCGATACGCCTGATAATCTCCCTGGTTCCAAGCGTTGCTTCATCCTCATCGGTCAACAGGATGGTCGACTCGGCGCGCGCCGGGCGGTCAAAACCGACGGCGAAAAAACTGTAAACGGACTTGATGTCGAGATCTTCCTGGTTGGCAAACAGGAACTCTTCTACCTGGTTTACCGACTTTTCGAGGCGCTCCAGCGGATACTGG
>JAJRXW010000278.1 GCA_024276095.1 Gammaproteobacteria bacterium | reverse complement strand
CTGTGACATGCATCTTGACCTGCAGGCCAAATTACTTCGAATCGTTCAAACAGGAACTTTTCAAAGAGTCGGCAGCAACAAGACCCGTAGCGTCGATGTGCGATTCGTATGCGCGACCAACAAGACACCCATGGAAGAGGTGCGAAACGGGCGCTTTCGGGAAGACCTGTATTACCGGTTGCATGTGATTCCGCTGACAATGCCGGCCCTGCGTGACAGGGCTTCGGATATACCGCTGATTGCGGCGCACTTTCTCGACAGGTTTTCACGGGAAGAAGGGAAGTTTTTTTGCCGGTTTTCTCCGCAGGCTGCGGAGCTGTTGCAGCACTACAACTGGCCGGGCAATGTCCGTGAGTTGATGAATATTCTCAGGAATGTCGTAGTTTTGAATACTGCCGAGACAGTTGAGCCGAAGATGTTGCCGCCGGAACTGGATGCAGTCTGTTCCCGTGTGCCGGATACCCGGCCTTTCGAAACCGAGTTGCCGATCCGGCCCATGCACGAGATGGAGCAGGAGATCATCGAAAATGCCATCGCCCGGTGCGGCGGCAATATTGCCCGGGCGGCAGGCTTGCTGGGCATGAGTCCGTCAACTATCTACCGAAAACGCCTCTCCTGGGAATCCGACTGAGGAACCCGCTCAGGCCGTCAATAATCTGGCGAAAATGTCTGGATATGCTTCTATTCGTCAATAATTTGGCGAATTAGCGAGATAGTTCACATAATTTCTCACGCCAATCAATAAAATTCCGCTCGACTTGCCTTGAAATAGCCAATTATTTGGCGTTTCAGGGCGTATTTTGTATTGATCACGATTAGGAGTCGGGCATGAAAAAACTTAAGAATATCTCTCGGAAGGCGTTAATTTCCGGTATCGCGCTGCTGCCGCTGGGCGGTGTGCAGGCTGATCCCATGAATATCACCGCGACTGTTTTGCAGGTCTGTGAGCTGGGCACCATCACTGACGTTGCCTTCGGCAACCTGCTTCCGGGCAGCGGCACCGACGCCAGCACCTTCAGCACCGTGCAGTGGCGTTGTTCGAACGGTACCAACGCGGATATCAGCATCGATGACGGCGGTAACGGTAACCGGACCATGAGCGGTCCAGGTATCGATACCGTGGCTTACAGCCTCTATCAGGATGCCGGACTGACAACTCGCTGGGGCTCCATCCCCGCGGAAGTCGCCAATGTGAACGGTGCCGGAATGGCGGCTTTCAACAGCGCCACGGTCTACGGTGAAGTGCTGCATGCGGATTATGTCGATGCGCAGCAGGGTGCATACAGCGACATCGTCGATGTCCTGATCACCATCAACTGACGCCGATGATCAGGGGGAATAAAAGCAGGTCGGCATGGATTGCCGCATGGGTTGCCGCCACCTGGAGTGGTGTGGCATTGGCCGGATCGATCGGAATCGCGCCGTTGCGCGTTGATTTCGATACCAACGAGCGCAACTCGGTAGTGCGCATCGTCAACACCGGTACGGAAACCATGACCATGCAGGTAGAAGCTCTCGACTGGTCCCAGGCCGAAGACGGCCGGGACCAGTACGAAGCCACTGCCGAGGTGATCGCGGTGCCGCCGATTTTTTCCGTAGCACCCGGCGAAACCCAGCTGGTGAGGGTGGGCCTGCTTTCGGACCCGCTGCCCGAGCAGGAGCGGTCCTACCGTTTGCTGTTTACGGAACTGCCGCCGCCACTGGTTGAAAGGGCCGTGACCGGCTTGCAGATTCGGCTGCGCGTGAGCATTCCTGCTTTTTCGCAGGCGATCGTAGTCGATGACCCTGAGCTCGAGTTGATCGAGCACGAGATTGTTGAAGACGGGCGTCTTCGCGTGAAGCTGAGAAATCCGGGCAATACGCATATTCGGGTTTCCGAACTGACCGCATTCGGCCTGAGTCTCGGCCAGGATGTCGACCAGGAGTTCAGGCTGACATCTGCAAAGTATGTATTGAGCGGCTCCAGCATGGATTTCTATTTCGATATTCCCCCGGACTACTCGATGACCCGGCTGCGAGCCGAAACGGACAGAGCCGGAGTACGGGAGTTCGACGTTCCGGACTCGAATGCCCGCCTGCGCGCAGTCAATGAAAAAGTGGGAAGTCATGAATATGAGGTTACGACTGTCCGCTAGAATCCTGATCGGTCTGTGCTCGCTGGTGGCGGGCGTTACTGCGATAGCCGGGGAAGATGATCGGCTGCTGCTTGCAGAGGTGGTCGTCAACTACATGCCCCAGGGTACGGTTCTCATGCTTTGGGACGGGGACACCCGATTTTCCGTGCGGGCCGCCGATCTCGAGAAATGGCGTGTTCGCCGGCCGTATCCCGAACCGGCCTGGCATGACGGGGATGCCTATTACGCGCTGAGCTATTTCCCGGGCGTGACCGCCGATTACGATGCGGCGTCTGTCGCAGTCGCATTCAGCATTCCGCCGCGGAACCTGGAGCCGATGTTTTCCAGCCTGATGGACGAGAAGATACCGTCTGCCGATTCAGTCACCGGTTTCTACCTGGATTACGACTGGTCCTACACCGATACCGGGGAGTCGGCGGTTGCCGGGCTGATTGCGCCCACCGTTTTTACGCCCGCCGGTAACCTGAAGAATGATTTTATCTATCGTGACTATGGCGATCTCCCGGCGGACAGCCGGTCGCAGGAGGAATGGATTCGACTGACATCCACGTTTACGCGTGACGATCCTGACCGCATGCTCAGTTACCGGGCCGGCGATCTCACCAGTACTCCGGGCCTGTGGGGCGGCGGGTATCGACTGGGCGGCGTGCAGGTTGCCACGAACTTTGCGACCCGCCCGGGCTACATTACTTTTCCGGTGCCTTCCCTTGAGGGTGAAGCCAGAGTGCCATCGGTTGTCGACCTGTATGTCAATGGCGTACTGCGTAATCGCAACCAGGTACCGCCGGGCCAGTTTCGGGTCGATGATATTCCGGTGGTTACAGGCGAGGGGCAGGTACAAATGGTGGTGACCGATATTCTCGGCCGCGAGCAGGTGGTGGTGCAGGATTTCTACGCGAGTGCGCAGTTATTGCGGGAAGGCCTGTCGGACTGGTCGTACAGCATCGGAAAACTCAGAAGGAATTTCGGTCTGGCAAGCAATGAGTATGGCGAGGGTGTTTTGCTCGCCCGGCATCGCTATGGCCTCAATTCCAGCGTGACCCTGGGTGGGCGTATGGAACTGTCTGATTTCACGCAGATATTCGGCGGCAGTATGGATTGGGCTTTGCCACGCGGCGGTGTGGCCAGTACCGGACTTGGCTGGAGTACCGGGCGGGCCGGACGGGGCATGGCATGGAGCCTTGGTTATCAGTACCTGGGCAGTGATTTTCATATCAGTGCCCGCGCTTCCGGTACCAGCAAAGGATTTACCCTGATTGATCCGGAGGGCATTTTTACTCCGCCGTCGTTGCAGACAGTGGTCAGCGCCGGGTGGAGGGGAGGCATGAAAGGCTCGGTAGGAGCGACCCTGGTTCATCAGTCATTTCGCGATCGTGTGAATCAGAATGTACTGACCCTGACCCATAGCCGTATTTTGCCGGGACGAATTTCGCTGGCGGTCTACACGAGCTGGCGCGAAGCCGAAGTGTCGGACTTCAGTCTCGGGTTTTCATTCAGCAAGCCGTTCGGCTATCGCCAAAGTGCCGGTGGTTCGGCCGGCTATGAGCAGAATGAGTTCCGGGTTCGGGCGGAAACGCAGTACAGTCTGCCCGCCGGTCCGGGTGTCGGTTATCGGCTGGGGACGTCACTGGCCGAGAACAATCAGTATGACGCCAACGTTGTCGGCCAGACCGATTTCGGGCGGTACTCCCTGGATGCTCAGCAATATGGCGATAACTTTTCCTGGCGGGCAAATGCAATGGGGTCGCTGGCATGGATGGCGGGGCGGTCCTACTTCGCCAGAGAGATCAACGACGGTTTTGCGGTGGCAAAGGTGGGTAATTTCTCCGATGTACGCGTCTACGTCGACAACCAGGAGATCGGGAGATCCGATTCCCGCGGGCGAATATTGTTGCCGGCATTGCGGCCTTATGAAATCAACCGGGTTCGAATCGAGGCGAATGACCTGCCTATCCAGGCCCGTATCGGCGCGGTTGAAATGATCGTTTCTCCGGCCTTTCGCAGCGGGACAGTAGTGAATTTCGATGTCGATATGTCGTTCTCCGTCATCGTGTATGCCCGTTTGTCCGGCGGGGGCGCGGTGCCCGAGGGAGCGGTTGCCCGGATATCGGGCCGCAGAGAAGGCATCCCGGTTGGTCTGAACGGCATGATTTACCTGACCGGGCTGGATGGCGTGACCGATGTGGAAGTGACCTGGCGGGAGCACAGCTGCAGCTTCACGATATCCATACCGACAGGCGATCACCCTCTGCCCAGCATTCCGGCTACCTGTACCGGGGAGCGTATACCTCAGCCGGTCGTGATGGGTGCGGCCCGGTGATGCCGGTATTGCGGAAAACGATCCTGCTCTTCGTGCTGGCGGTGCTGTTCTGCGAGTCTGCGCAGGCCCGGTTTTGCTTCATTCGTTCCTTTCCTGTTGCTTTTGGCAACTATATGCCGGCTACTCCGGTGTCGGTGGACAGTACCGGCAGGATTCGCGTCATCTGTATTGGCAGGCCCCGGGGCTCGCAGGGCAACTTCTACACGCTGAGTATCGATTCCGGTTTCAGTGGCGATGTTTCCAGCCGCCGGATGCAGTCCGGCAGCAACCGGCTGGCCTACAATCTCTACAAGGACCCTGCCAGGACACGGATATGGGGTGACGGCAACGGTGGTGCAACGCCCCTGGTACAGCCGATCAACCGGTTTTTTCAGGTCAGAAACGTACCGGTATACGGGCGGTTGTTTGCAAATCAGGATCCGGTTCCGGGGCGGTATTCGGATACCGTATTCGTGACCATCGAGTTCTAGCCGGCATGCCCGGATGGCCGGCCTACCGCGGGTTTTTGCAGCCCGATCAGGACGGTTGAGACTGTCCGCCCGGCGGCAGGCACAAGGACTGGTAAACACCGGTCTGGGAAGTAGTCGACCAGGCAACCTGGTTCTTGCCTTCGTCCTTGGCGGTATAAAGCGCCCGGTCAGCGGCGACCAGGTAGGCCTCCGGTTCCGAGCTTTCACCTGGAATCGTGGAGGTCACGCCGACGCTCACGGTGACGATTGAGCCGGAGCTGTTGCCCCGGTGCGGCAGTGCCAGCACTTCCACCGACTTGCGGATATTCTCTGCAACCAGCAGACCTCCGTCCAGCGGCGTATCGCCGAGAATGGCCACGAATTCCTCACCGCCGTAACGAGCGACCATATCCGAGCCCCGGCATACCACGTCGCGAATCGCCTCTGCGACCGCACGCAGACAGGCATCGCCCTTCTGGTGGCCATAGGTATCGTTGTATGCCTTGAAGTCATCGATATCGATGATGATGATCGAGATGGGCTGGTTGTCCCGCTGCCCCTGTCGCCAGGTCTGGCTCAGGAATTCTGCGAACCAGCGGCGATTGGCAACGCCCGTCAGGCTGTCGACACGACTGAGACGTCGCAGGGCACTGTTGGCTTCCTTGAGTTGCTCGGTACGCTTGGCAATTTCTTTCTCGCGGTTGGCGATGACATATTCCAGTTCGGTGCGCAGTTTTTCCCCTTCCTTGACGGCGGCGCGAATCTCCTGGTATGACTGGCGCAGACGCCGTCCCATCGAATCGAGGTGCGTGAATACCGCGGTCACTTCGCGGGGCGCATCGGCCGGCGGCAGCGGGATCGTGGCATCCTCGCCGAGGTTGAAATGCCGGACTGCCCAGTCGAGCGCCTTCAGGGGACGGACGATACTGTTTGCCAGTGCCACCGCGAAGCCGACCGATATCACGATGGCGATAATCAGCCAGGTGAGCGCGATGGCGTATTCACTGAGGAGTGCGCGTTGTACCTCGCTGAGCGGATCGAATACGATCACCTGCCAGCCGTTACTGGTTTTGCTGCGCGCAGCCAGGTACCGTTGCGGTGATTCGTCGGCCACCGGGCTGTGCTCGAAATTGTAGGCGCCACTCCGGTTGGGTTCAGTCTCACTGCGCAGTATCAGCTTGTCGCTGATGTTGTCCAGAACATTCAGCCCGGCGGACTCGGAAGCAAACAGCACCCGGCTGTTTTCGTCGATCAGCAGGATTCCCGCACCCTTGTCGACGGGGGCCATGGCCGGCCCGATTGCGAGCCGCTCCAGGCCCAGGTAACCCAGTACCACGCCCCAGGGCTGCCCTTTTGCATCCGCTACCGGCACCGCGATGATCATGACGGGCTGATTGCCCAGGGCCGGGTCCCGCATGGCATCGGAAATAAATGTCTTTTGCGTAGCAAAAGGTATGGTAAAAAAATCGCGCTCTGTGAACGGCTGCGATGGCCTGTCGAAGACTCTCAGCCGGCCGTTGATCATCGACGATCCGGCAACGGCCTGGCCTGCCTGGTTGACCACCACCAGCGACCGGAAGCTGCTGAATTTTTCGTGAATCGATGTCACCCAGCCGGCGAGATGGGTCGTGGGCCGGTCGACCTGGTCTTTCAGCCGGGAGGCCAGATCCTCCATCGATCTGCTGACCATTTGCAGGATGTATCCGGTGTTGCGCGCGATGGTATCCGCATTGCTCTGAAGCAGTATGGCGTCGCGCTCGAGCCGCTCGTGGGTGGATCTTTCCGCAAGTACCAGGGCCAGCGAGATTGCCGGCAGCGATGCTGCCAGAACCAGGCCCAGTACCAGCCGGCTCTTGAGCGTAGGCATCTGCAGCATGCGGATGCCGGCCGGAAGCTTCCTGCCGGTCAGAAGCAGAATGCCCGTATAGACAGCCAGCAGGCCGAAAAGCGAAATGCCGGTCAGGGTGATCCATACGGGCCAGGAAAGTCCATAGGATGTCGAGTCACCAATGTATGACAGCCAGCTTTCCATGCACCAGGTTCGGGTAGATTGGAGGTCAGATGAAATCCCGTCCGGAACATGCCCGAGTTCGTCAGAAACAGGCCGGCTCCGTACCGGGAACAGCTGGAGAGAATAGCTTTGCAGGGGGTGGATTGATGCGACCTGGTCCCGTTTTTTCGGGTAAAGTGACCGGACGTACGAATTGTCCGGTCAGGGGTGTGCAATGAACGATTGGCGAGTCTGCAGAAGAGTCGGGTATCTCGGCATCATGTTGTTTGTGGGTCTGTTGGCGGCCTGCGGCAGTGAGTCCGACCGTGTTCCGGGGGCCGATGCCCAGCCGGCCGCCGCTTCCGCGGCGCGGTTTCGCCTGCCTGATACGGTTCGCCCTGAACGCTACCGGCTCGACCTGACAATTATTCCGGATACGGGCAGTTTTTCCGGGCATGTCGAAATCGATGTCGAGATCACCGAGCCCGTTGACATCATCTGGCTGCACGGCAAAGATCTGGACATGGCTTCTGCCACGGTGCGCAGGAGCGATGGCGAGATTGTCAAGGCCGTCTACAGTGAAGTGACCACCGACGGCATGGCCCGCCTGGACCTGCTGGAGAAACTGGACCCGCAGCAGGCAACCCTGATACTCGATTACTCTGCGCCGTTCGGGACTTCACTGAATGGCCTGTACAAGGTGAAGGTCGGCGATGATTCATATGGTTTTACGCAATTCGAAAGCATCTATGCACGCAAGGCTTTTCCCTCGTTCGATGAACCGCGATTCAAAACTCCGTTCGATACCTCCATCACCACCCGCACTGCCTATGGCGCATTCAGCAATACCCTGTCGACCGGCGAGGTCGGGCTTGACAACGATCTGAAGAAAGTCAGCTACGCGACGACCCGGCCGTTGCCTACTTACCTGGTGGCATTTGCGGTCGGCCCGCTGGATGTCGTGGACTGGGATGCCATCCCGCCATCGGCCTATCGCGACCGGCCCATTCCGTTGCGCGGCCTGGCCGTGCGGGGGCAGGGCAAACGCATGTCCTGGGCATTGGGGAATACTGCGGCACTGCTGGGTCTGCTCGAAGACTATTTCGCCATTGCCTATCCCTATGACAAGCTGGATATCGTCGCCGTGCCGGATTTTGCAGCCGGCGCAATGGAAAATGCCGGCCTGATTACCTATCGGGAGCCCCTGTTGCTGTTTGGCGATCAGCCGTCGGTCAACATGCAGCGGCGCTATGTCATGACGCATGCCCATGAACTGAGCCATCAGTGGTTCGGCAACCTGGTTACCATGCCCTGGTGGGACGACATCTGGCTCAACGAAGCTTTTGCGAGCTGGATTCAGGCCAAGGTTGCCGATGAATGGGACCCCGAGTACCGGTTCGACAGGAACACACAGGCCCGCGCGCTCAATGCGATGTCCGCAGACAGCCTGATTACGGCTCGCCAGATACGCCAGCCGGTGAATGACTCCGGCGATATCGTCAGCGCCTTCGACGGCATTACCTATCTCAAGGGCGCCGGTGTGCTGCAGATGATCGAACGCTACCTCGGAAAAGACAGTTTCCGCGCCGGGATTCGCAACTATATGCGCGAGCATGCTTTTGGCAGCGCCACCGTGTATGACCTGATTGCAGCGCTGACGGCAACCGCAGGCAAGGACCGGGACGTGAAGGGCGTATTCGAGAGTTTTTTGTTTCAGCCGGGTGTGCCCTATGTCGATGTGGCCGTTCGTTGCGACGGCGATGAAGTCACAGTCGATATGGGCCAGGAGCGTTACCTGCCGCTGGGATCGGCAGGCGACCGCAACCAGGTCTGGAATATTCCGGTGTGCCTTGCTTTCGGGACAGCGTCGGAACGACAGGAAGTATGCGTTCTGCTGACGGAGCGAAAGCAAACGATATCGTTGCCGGGCGCCCGGCAGTGTCCGGCGTGGCTGATGCCCAATGCCGGCGGCGCCGGGTATTACCGCTGGAACCTGGATGATGACGGCATGAATGCCCTGCGCAAGGTATTCAATACCTCACTCGATGCCCAGGAACGCATTTCGGTGGTCGACAGCCTGACGGCAGGGGTGAATAACGGTTCGATTTCCATTGGGACCTTTGTCGACATGCTTCCGGATATTGTTGCGGCGAAGGAGCGTACCGTCGTGACCTCGCCGCTGGGAACCTATCGTCGCATTCTGTCCAAACTGCTGGACGATGATCTTCGGCAGGTTGCCAGGAACCATGCCGATGCGATTTTTTCACCGCGCCTGGCATCGCTGGATGAGCCTGGCGCTGCCGAGTCAGAGGTTGAAGCCGTGATGCTGCGCCGTTACCTTGTCAATTTTCTCGCCCTGGACGTGCGTTCCGCCGATTTGCGCAAAAGTCTTGCGCAGGCTGCCCGGCAGTATATCGGTTACCAGACCGACGGCGCACTGCACAGCGACGCGCTGGACCCGGACGTGCTGACGACGGCGCTGACGGTGGCCGTTCAGGACAGCGACGATGGTTTCGTTGAGGCTTTGATCGTGCAGTTCAAGGCCAGCACCGATCAGCGGCTGCGACAGGCCATGATTTCTGCGCTGGCACATGCATCCGGGCCGGACGCGATCCAGCGGATTCGTCATCTGGCCATGAGCGACGCGGTACGCGCCAATGAACGCCAGACCTGGCTTGGCGCGATTCTGAATGATGACAGCCGTGCCGAGAACTGGCCCTGGGTGCAGGAGAACCTGGACATGATCCTGGAGACCGGTTCGGACCGCATCGCCAGAGATGCGCCCAGGTCGTTCGGGCGCTGGTTTTGTTCCGACGATGAAGCGGCGCAACTGAAAGCGGCATTCGAAGATCGTGTCGACGAGTATATCGGCAGTCGGCGGGTCTATGAGCAGACTCTGGAGAGCATTGGTTTGTGTACTGCTTTCAGGAAGGCGCAGTCTGACAGCGCGAGAGCCTATTTCTCGAACCGGTAGCCGAACCCGGCCCGGCGGCAGTAATGGTACCGGCTGACTGGCTGCTTCTGGTTCTCGTCGCCGCGTTGCTGGTTTTCAGCCTGCGCCCGAAGATTCAGAATTCTCCTGTCTGGGGTGCGGTCGTTACGCCGCTGGCATCGATAGTCGGCAGCGGGTTTCTGGTCATCGTGCCATTGCTTGGAAGAACTGTCGGTGCCAATGCAGCTTGGGCAATGCTCGCGATCGTTGTATTTGCCTACGCCATCGGCGCGATTCTGCGATTCAATATTCGTCATGCCGAGCCGCTGCTTGCATCCGCCCGTTCCACGGGCGCTGTTTTTCTGACAGAGCGTGCTTCAAATATTCTGCTGTCGGTTGCTTATGTCATCTCCGTGGCCTTTTATATACGGTTGCTGGCGGCCTTCCTGTTGCGCGGTCTGGGTATGGATTCCGATTTCACGGCGAATGCGCTGACCAGCGGCATTCTCGGTGCCATTGGTTTCGTCGGCTGGCGACGGGGTTTCCGGGGCCTGGAAAGCCTGGAGAAGTATTCGGTAACGGTCAAGTTATGCATTATTGCGGCCTTGCTGGTGAGCCTGGGTTCTTTCGACAGCGGCCATGACTTCGACAATGCCGGTTTGCTGAAAGGCTCGCCGTCCATCTGGGATACCGCACGGGCACTGGGCGGCATG
>JAJRXW010000027.1 GCA_024276095.1 Gammaproteobacteria bacterium | reverse complement strand
TCTCCGCGCATGACTGCCGTGGGCCCCTGGCTGTGTCCCATGGCCGCTTCGATACGCGGAAAAAGTATCTCCTCTTCCATGGAGAAGTGGTGCTCCATGTCATAGTGGAACTGTTTGAAACGGGTTTCAGCGGCTGTCGCATCGTCCTGTGATGCAGACTGTTCTGCCTGGGCAAAGAGCTCATCGCAGTGGCGATGATTGCCGATCATAAATTCACTGATCATGGGGTTCCTTTGTTTGCAACGAATGAAAAAATGGCGGACGCATTCCGCCAGCCTGGTAATATACGGAAATTCTACATGGGTTTTCGCGGCTATTGGCAGGAACTGCCAATCAAGATCACGCGCGCATCGTCACTGTACAGTCTCTCCACCAGGCAGTGCCGGCGCTGCAGTACGGCGCGCTGGTTGATATAGCCCTTGTCGGTGATCTCGCCGGCATCGATGTCCGGCGGCTCGGTCATCAGCAGGATACGTTTGATGGTTCTGCTGGAACCCCGGTTTTCGGCGTTGTAGGCGGCCAGATTCTCCCGCAACAGTCTGCAGACCCGTTCATGTTCAACCAGCTCCGCCGGGAGGGCATCGGCACCGAGTCCGGCAATGTCCGCGCAGGCAGGAAAATTGGGAAATATCAGCAGTCCGACCTCATCGCGGTCGTGTCCGGCGACCACAGCGTCCTGGATGACCGGCGCCGCGGCGGAAATCGCAGCAATGCGGATCGCGCCGGTATTGACCCATGAGCCGGTCAGCAGCTTGAAGTTTTCGGCGACACGGCCGTCGAAGAGTATCCCCTTGGCCGGATCGCCGGTGCAGGCGAGTTTGCCGGCATCGCCGGTGCGGTAGAACCCTTCTTCGTCGAAGGCTTCCCGGGTGAGGTCGTCGCGCTTGTGATAACCCGGCGTGACGTGCGGCCCGCGTACCCGCATTTCCAGCTTGCCGTGGTTGGGTACCATCTTCAGTTCCAGTTCCGGTACGGGCAGCCCGATGACTCCGGCGCGTTCGATCGGAAAATGTACCCCGGTTGCCAGCGGCGCGGTCTCGGTCAGTCCCCAGGCGGAAGTCATGGCGACTTTTTCGCCGCGGGCGGCCAGCGACAGGTTTTCCAGGCGTTCCCACAGATCCTGGGGCAGGGCAGCGGCGGCATAGAAGATCGTGTCGAGGTTGGAGAAGAAGTGATCGCGCAGCTGCGCATCGTCTTCCAGATAGGGCAGTATCATCTGAAAGCCCCGCGGTACGTTGAAGTAGAGTGTCGGCGCGATGGCGCGAAGATTGGCTATCGTCGTTTCGATCAAACCGGGCGCCGGCCGCCCCGCATCGATATAGAGCGTGCCGCCGTTTCTGAGGATCATGTTGAAATTATGGTTGCCGCCGAAAGTGTGGTTCCAGGGCAGCCAGTCAACCAGCACCGGAGGCCTGCGCGTGATGAACGGCCAGATCTGCACGATGGCCTGCTGGTTGGCGCACAGCATCCGCTGGGTATTGATCACGCCTTTTGGTTCCCCGGTGGATCCGGAAGTAAAGAGTATTTTCGCTACCGTATCCGGGTTGACCCGGGAGTAGGCATCGTTGACCGCCGTGCTGGGCGTGGTGTCGGTCAGCGCGGAGAAAAAGATGGCATCGGCTTGCTGTGCGGATGGCTGTTTTACTACCAGCGTCACGCCATCGAGATCGAGAGCGGCAAGCGCCGGCCCAAACCGCTCTGCATCGTCCGCGTACACCAGCCCCGGCCGGACCAGACCAAACACGTGTTTGAGTTTGCCGAAATCTTTCGACATCAGCGAATAGGCCGGCGAGGCCGGTGTGACCGGCAGCCCGGCGTACATTGCGCCGAGTTGTAACAGACCGCTTTCGATGCTGTTGTCCGAGAGGACCATGACCGGCCGGTCCATGCTGATATTCCGGTCAATCAGTGCCTGGGCGATGGCGCGAACCTTGTGCAGTGCTTCGCGGTAGGTTACCTGCCGCCAGTCGCCGGCCGGGTCGCGGTCGGCCAGGAATATCCGTTCCGGCGCCTGTCCCGCCCAGTTGGTCAGGTAGCAGCAGATGTTGTCGGCATAGGGTTCGAGTCTCATCGGCGAGCGCAGGACGAAGCCGCCTCCGGGCAGATCTTCGACTTCGACCTGCGCCGGCGCGAACTCCAGTGGCGACCGATGACCGGTGCTCATGCCGATGCGGGTAATGTGGCCCTGTTCACCGGCCACCGACCCGGATGACGACGGCCATCGCGGTGTCGCCCGCGGCACATCCCTCGAACAGTCCCAGCCCGCCGCCCCGGGCGGCGAGTTCCTCGATGAGTTCGACAATGGCGCGCAGGGCGGTCGGCCCCTGCGGGTGCCCCCAGATCAGCGGGGAGCCGAAGTTATTCATTGCCAGGAGATCGCAGCCGGTCTCCCTGGCAAATACGATGTCGTTCACGGCGAAGGGATTGTGCGATTTGATGGCGTCCATGTCGGTGAGGCGGCACCCGGCCTGCCCGAGCGCATCCCGGGCTGCCGGGATGGTCGCCTCCGGCATGTAGGCCAGTTCGGTACGCGCCAGCCCGAAGCCGAGAATTTCGATGACGATATCGGGATCGGTACTGAGCTCCCTGGCCCGCTCCGCCGTTGTTACGATGATCGCGGCGCTGCCGTCTGCCGGATATGTCTGGCCGCCGAAAGTGACGGACCCGTTCTCCATGATCGGCCGGAGTTTTTCGAGCCCTTCGGCAGTGGATACCATGACGCCCTGGTCGCCATCGATGGTTTCCGCGGTTTTCCTGTAGTTGGCGGACGGTATTTCGAACGGCAGTGTCATATAGCGTTTCTGAAATGCCTTTTCGTCGGCCAGGGCATCCTGGTACTGCGCCTGGCGATGCAGCACCAGTTCATGCTGTTCCCCGGTGCCGATGCCGTGCTTGCGGGCGACGTTTTCAGCCGTATCGACCATTGCGTGTCCCCCCAGGGGATCGCAGTTGAAGTTATCCATGACCCAGTTTTCCGACGTGCCGGTGCCGCCGGGTGCCCGGGCGTTGGGGTAATAAACGTGCGGGCCGTTCGAAGTGCGATCACAGGCTACAGTCAGTGCCATGGTCGCGAGCCCGGATTCGATTTCCTGTGCCGCTGCCAGCAGCAACCGGGTGCCGGTGGCACAGGCCTGGCTGATGGTCGGGCCGCCGACATGCGGTGCGCCGATCAGCCCCATGAACCAGGGCAGCCCGTAAAAGGAATGATGCTGGGGGACAGTGATGCCCAGTATGCCGTAGTCGAACCGGTCCATTTCAATGGAGCGCTTTTCCAGTTCTCTGCGGGTGATGTGGGCGGCAAACTCGACACTGTTGAGATTGGCGAAACCGCCCTGCCAGCGGGCAAAGGGCGTTGACCAATAGCCGCCATAAGGAATCTGTGCATGGTATTTCATTTTTGCCTACCCGATTTCTGCTGCTACGTCCTGCATGGCCAGCCCGGCAAGTTCCACGGCCTGTGCAATGTGCTCATGCGTTGTCACCGTCGATACTGCAATCATGCCTCTTGGTGCGAGGAAAAGCCCGTGGTTCAGTGCTGCGAGATGGAACAGCCCGATCGTCTGCTGATCTTCACGGACGATGGAAGATTCCGGCACCGATTCGCTGAAATACAGATTCAGGCAGGACCCGTAATGATTGATCGACAGTGGCAGGCCATGGGCTGCCGCCGCTTGGGTCAGTTCGTTTTTCAGTATCTCGCACAGTTCTGTCATGGCTGAAATTCGCGGACCTGTCAGCTCGCGGACCGAAATTTCCCCGGCGGTCATCGTCACCGGGTTTGCATTGAATGTGCCGGTGTGAAAAATTTTCATATCGGCGGGATCGAAAATCTTCAGCAGTTCCCGGCTGCCGCCCACCGCGCCGACAGGAAAACCGCCGCCGATCAGTTTGCCGAACATGGTGAGATCGGGCGCAAGGCCGATATCCGCCTGGCAACCCCCGGTAGCGAAGCGAAAACTCAGGACCTCATCGAGTACAAACAGTGCACCGGCTTTCTGCGCCGCTTTTTTAACCCCCAGCAGGAATTCCTTCGATGCCGGACGTACCCCGCCCGAGCCGAGTACCGGTTCCAGGAATACTGCGGCTATCTCATCCCCATGGGCATCGAGTACCGCTTCGAAATCTTCCAGGTTATCGAAACGAGCCAGCCGGGTTACGGGCCCTTCATGGCCGGACGAGCCTGTTTCGAATTCCGGCAGGGAGCCGTGGTATCCATAGCGGGCCATCAGCAGTTTTCTTCGCCCCGTCACCACGCGGGCAATGGTCAGGGCGAGGGCGCCCGCTTCCGTTCCGGAGTTGGTAAAGCGGATCTGCTCTGCCGCGGGAACGCGATCGACGAGCTGTGCTGCGAGCCGGCACTGCGCCTCGTTGCCCGCCGGCCATCCCGTGCCGCGGCGGATGCACTGGCCGGCCGCTTCGACAATGGCCGGATAGGCATGCCCATGCACCATGGAGGTGTAGTTGTTGATCAGGTCGAGATACCGGTGCCCGTCGATATCCCACAGATGCACACCTTCTCCGCGTCCTATGGTCAGTGGATACGGGGCCCAGTAACCCGCCTGGCGGGACGTTCCGCCAGGCATGACCTGCTGCGCCTGCGCATGGGCGGCAGCGCTTTTCGATGTGCGTGCAAGATAGGTCTCGTGGATTGGCGACACCACGGTCGTTCTCCCTACCAGTCGTAGGCTGCGACGTTCTCCGGCAGTGCTTCGAGCAGCTTGCCGGTTTCGAACAGCGTGGCCACGGCTTCGATATGATCGGTCATCGGCTCATCGTGATCGAGGTACGGTACTTTCTCGCGTACCAGGCCATGCAGTTTCTTCGTTGCCGAACTCAACTGGTCGACACCGCGCAGATCGGCCGCCTGGCAGGCGCAGATCAGTTCATAGGCAAGTATATAATAAGAGTTGCGCAGGATATCCCGGGTTCGCCGGGCGGCATTGAGCCCGAAAGACACGTGGTCCTGGAAGTCGCCGGTGGAGGGCAGCGACTGGATGGACATGGGTGTGCTCATTTGCCGGATCTCGGCAGTCAGGGAAGTTGCCATGAACTGCCCGCCCATCAGGCCCTGGCGCATGCCGGGATTTTCCCGGACCAGGAAAGGCGGCAGGTCGCCGTTCAGGCTGGGATGGAGCAGGCGGTTGTTGCGCCGGTCGGAAAGGTTACACATGGTAACCAGCACGATGGCCAGTTGGTCCATGGCGTTGGAGATGTACTGGCCGTGGAAATTGGCATTGTGCACCGCGTCGCCTTCTTCGACCACGATCAGCGGGTTGTCATTCGAGGAGTTCAGTTCGGTCTCGACGGTCTGTTGAGCGAACAGAGTGGTGTCCACCACCGGGCCCATGATCTGCGGCATGGCGCGAATCGAATAGGCATCCTCGATCTGCTCGTCGAGGCCGCGGGGCTGGTCGGTCGCCATCTTGCGCAGCCACTGCTCCACTTCATGATCCTGAACGATCATGGCGCTGTCGGCCAGGGTCGAATAGACACAGTCGGCAATGCGGATCTGGCCCGGATGCGGCTTTTGCGTGTGGGCCGCCGGATGGAAAGGCATGATCTTGCCCTTGAGCACCTCGAGGCTCATGCAGGCGGCCAGCGTATGGGCGTTGATCAGGCGCTTGGTGTCGGAGATCAGGCAGGCCGCCAGGCCGGTCATGACCGACGTGCCGTTGATCAGCGCCAGCCCCTCCTTGTAACCGAGTTTCATCGGCTCGATGCCGGCGCGCTCGAGTGCTTCGGCTCCCGGCACCACTTCGCCCTCGAACCGGGCGCGCCACTGGCCGGTGCCGACCAGTGCGATACAGGCCAGCGGGCCAAGATCGCCGCTGGTGCCAAGCGAACCCTTTTCGGGAATGCAGGGCACGACGCCGCGGTTGTACATGGCGATATATTTTTCCAGGTTCTCTACGGAGATTGCCGAATAGCCGCGGCCCAGGGAGTTGATTCGGGCCAGCATTGCCGCGCGCACATGGTCATCGTCCAGGTAGGGGCCGACATTCGACTGCACGCAACGCAGAATGTTGTTTTGGGTCTCTTCCGCCAGGGCGGGGGGCACCAGCCAGTTCACGAAGCCGCCGACGCTGGTGGTGACGCCATAGATAACGCGCCCCGACTCGACAAACTCGTCCAGCAGTGCCCGTGAAGCAGCAACCCGTGCACGGATTTCCGGCGTAAACTCGACGCGAACGTTCGGATCTCTCGCCGCGCTGACCAGTTCTTCTGTGGTCAAACTGACACCGTCTGCAATCATGATGACTCTCCTGTTGTATCCCGCATCTACCCGTCATGGTAGTTTATGCCGAATTTGGTGAAACAGGCTTTCTTTTCTACTAATATATCGAGTATAAGCGAAAGAATTGATATAATTTATCGACCAAATAGAAAGGATTATCCTATGTCGCACCCGGATTCGACCGCAATCCCCCTGGATCGCTACGAGCGCCGCATACTGGTGGCCCTGCAGGCCAATGCACGACTGACCAACCAGGAACTGGCCAGGCAGGTCGGCCTGTCGCCGTCGGCCTGCTGGCGCCGGGTCAAGGCACTGGAAGATGCAGGCGTGATCCTGCGCTACGCGGCGATCCTCGATCCGAAAAAAATCGGTTTCGGCGAAAGCGTGTTTGCCCATGTTTCGCTGACCCGCCATTCCAAGGCCCTCAGCCTGGAGTTCGCCGAACTGATGCGCGCCCAGCCGGAGGTCATGGAGTGTTTTTTCACCACCGGCAACGCGGATATCCTGTTGCGCGTCGTCACACCGAGTGTCTCGGCGTATGATCATTTTCTGGAAAACGTCATCTTCTCGGCGGCGGGTGTTTCTCAGGTACACTCCAATTTCGCACTCCGGCAGATCAAATTTGAAACTGCCCTGCCGCTCGAGGCGGATTGATTCGCAAACCACAGGAAGCACCTGATGACCGAGGTATTCATCTGCGATGCGGTTCGCACACCGATCGGACGTTACGCCGGCGCGCTGTCCGGTATCCGTACCGACGACCTCGCGGCCATGCCTGTTGCGGCATTGCTGCAACGTAATTCCGGGCTCGATCCGCTGTGCATCGATGAGGTGCTGATGGGCTGTGCCAACCAGGCGGGCGAAGACAATCGCAACGTCGCGCGCATGGCAAGCCTGATTGCCGGGCTGCCCCCCGAGGTTCCGGGGGCGACCGTCAACCGGCTGTGCGGCTCCGGCATGGATGCTATCGGCACGGCGGCCCGGGCGATCAAAACCGGCGAGGCGGAACTGATCGTCGCCGGCGGAGTGGAATCCATGTCGCGGGCTCCGCTGGTCATGCCCAAGGCGGACAAGGCGTATTCACGCGATGCCCGGATCTACGATACAACCCTGGGGTGGCGTTTCATCAATGCCATCATCGAGCAGCAGTACGGTGTGGATTCGATGGGTGAGACGGCGGAAAACGTGGCGGAGGAATACCGGATATCCCGCGAAGACCAGGACCGGTTCGCACAGCGCAGCCAGCAACGGGCCGCGGCGGCGCAGGCGCGGGGATTTTTTGCCGCAGAACTCATCGGTGTGGAAGTACCCCGGCGCAAGGCTGACCCGGTTGTTGTCGAGCACGATGAGCATCCACGGCCGGACACGACGCTGGAATCGCTGTCGAAACTGCGTACGCCGTTCCGGCAGGGCGGTACCGTTACCGCCGGCAACGCATCGGGAATCAACGATGGCGCCTGTGCACTGCTGCTGGCATCAGGAGACAGTGCCGCACGGTTCGGCCTGCAGCCGAAAGCCAGGGTGCTGGGAATGGCTACGGCGGGCGTGCCACCGCGAATCATGGGTATCGGCCCCGTCCCGGCCAGCCGCAAGGTACTGGAGCTGACCGGGCTGTCCATCCAGGACATGGATGTCATCGAGTTGAACGAGGCTTTCGCCGCCCAGGGCCTGGCGGTGCTGCGTGAGCTGGGTGTGCCGGACGATGCCGGGCACGTCAATCCGAATGGCGGGGCAATCGCGCTGGGTCATCCCCTGGGCATGTCCGGGGCGCGGCTGGTGGCGACGGTGACTTACCAGCTCGCAGCCATCCAGGGCCGCTATGCACTGTGCACCATGTGCATCGGCGCAGGGCAGGGGATTGCCATGGTTATCGAACGGGTCTAGCAAAGGATCAACAGCCGGGTTCCGGGTTCAGGCCGGGGGTTCAGGCCGGAGGTTCGGGCTCGACAGGCTGTGGTCCATATGGGCCATGATTGGTTCATGCCGGAGGAATATAATGGGCCATTCCTCCACTTGGCTAGTCAGGCCAAGCCTCGTTTCGGCGGGGCTTTTTTTTGCGGGCCGGGCATCCTCCGGAGCGCAGCGCCATCGGTGCCGAATGCCCATACTAGTAGTTGAACCGAATCGAAGCGCCCCATTCCCGCGGCAGTGCCGGGCGTACTACTGGATCAGCGTTTTGAGCAGCAGCGAGGTCAGTTCAGCTTGGCTGCGCGTATGGGTTTTCTGAAATGCCCGTTTGAGCAGGTTTCTGGATGTGCTGACAGCGTGGCCGAGATCCTCGGCACATTGCTTGACCGACTGCCCGTTTGCGATTTTAGTCGCTACCAGTGCTTCTGTCGGCGACAGTCCGTAGATGGTCTGCAGAATCTCTACAGCAGTATCCGCCATCAGGTCATGGTCGGGGTCGCGAAGGAAAATCATCACCGCTGGAGAGCCGTTCATATGCACTGCTGACTCTTCGGTGACCGGCATGCACGTGGCCACCAGAGGTCGCGCCATGCCGCGGCGGGGCAGAACAGCCGTGTTGCCGCCCAGCGTATCCTGGCCGGATGCCGTCGCCAGGCTCTCCCGAATAATGGCCCGGAGCTTCGCATTGGCTGACCGCGATTCACTGGCGATTCCCGTGCCTGTCAGGCGCAAACCGGAATTCGGTGTACACAGCAGCTCTGCCTGGCGGTTGAAAAAAACAGTCGCGTTGCGATCGTTGAGAACGACGATACCGGTTTCAAGACGGTTCAAGGCCTGAAAACTGACCGCCTGGATCTGCTGCAGTTGCTGCAGCTGATGATTCAGCACAAAAGCCTGCTGGAGATGCGGCACGAGCAGCTTGAACAGCTGTCGCTCGTCTTCACCATAGGGCCCGACCTTCTCATCGCGACAGAAGGTTGCGATCACGACTTTGTCATGTTCGTCGCACACATACATGGCGCTGAGGTGATGAAGCCTGTTTGGATCGAGGAATTCGGCGAAACACTGCGATTTTTTCAGGTCACGCCTGGCAATAACGTCGTGATCAAAGCCGACAAAGCCCGGCGATACCAGGTGGGTCGCCTGGTTCAACGGCGAAATATCGCCGTAGTAATCGTTGTAGGCGTTCAGCGCATCATCGGCGAGTCCGACCGGGTCCGCCAGGCGGCTGTAGTTCGGGTACAGGTTTCCAATACCACCCATCACGCTGCCGGAAATTGCCCGTATTTCGGCAATTGCCGGTAACAACGTCTGTTCGGTCATGCTACTCCGATAGATCAAGCGAATCAGATCGGAAATAGTCGACTGGGCGTATTTCAATATGTTTTCCGATTCCAGGCCGGTTTTTGCAACCGCACCATAGTTGCATGCCAGTGTACGCAGTGTGCCGGTGGAAGTACGTAGCCCATATGGACCATACCTGGCGCCTGGCAGTGTTGAGCGTGTTCCAACTGCTTGTAAACCATTATTTTTATCTAAACCTGATCTGACTTGTCAGTGAGCCATAGGGGACATAAATCGATTCAATTTCGAATGAAAAGCGGTGTCTCCGGTATCCGTAAAATGTCCGAACATTTCGGATTCCGCAGCAGTCGTCATCTCAGCGGCAGGCGAACAGCACGATATGCTTACCCGGAGTATTGCAGGACTACCGGAACCGGGCTGCTGTGGCGGATCCGCGCTGGGGTCAGTTCGACCTCCCTTGCGAAAGAGAAGCGGTATCCAGCTGCTGCCTGATTATCTGTGCCGCCGCATCCAGCCCAGCAGGCCCAGTGCCGAAGCGAACAGCCAGACTGCTGCAGGCACCGGTACGGTGGAGGCCGCGTACTCGGCCGTCCGGTCGAAACCATTGATCGGCAGGTTTCCGCTGACTGTGATGAAAACCGAGTCGATCATTGTGATGTTCAGGCCGGTGATATCAACGTTGAAGACAGATGCAATGC
>JAJRXW010000277.1 GCA_024276095.1 Gammaproteobacteria bacterium | reverse complement strand
GTACAGCTTCTAGACAGCTATATCCTGCGAGCCCGAACGCCCCTATAATGCGCGATCCTGCAGCGCGCCCGTAGCTCAGTTGGATAGAGTACCTGGCTTCGAACCAGGTGGTCGGGAGTTCGAATCTCTCCGGGCGCGCCAATTAAATCAAGGGGTTACCGGTTTCGGTAGGCCCTTTGTTTTATCAACGTAGCGAAATCGTAACGTCATTTGTTACGATTTCTAAACCCCGTTCGATTCGTGCCGCCGCACTCGATAAATGCTCCAGTGCCAAATGTGCATATCGAAGAACCATCTCGTACGACTTCCAACCACCAAGTTCCATTAGCTCTTGCAGACTGGTCCCGTTCATCACGTGCCAACTTGCCCAGGTATGGCGCAAGTCGTGGAATCGAAACTTCTCGATCCCGGCACGCTTCAATGAGCGTTTCCATGCAGAGCCAATCGCTTCCATGCGTTTCCCCTTGTACATAAAGCACCACCGGTCGTGCTGCCCTTGAACACCTCTCAGTGCCAGGATCGCATCCCGGTTTAGGGGAACACCGCGTCCGTCTCCGTTCTTTGTAGTGCCCGGATCAAGCCAGGACACACGCCGATCGAAATCTACACGGCTCCATTCCAGTCGAAGGATTTCCGTCATCCTGCAACCGGTCGCCAGAGCAAATTGCACCACAGGCACCTCAACTGTCCAAAATAATGCCGATTGTCCAAAATAATTCATCGGGCCAGAGGTTTTACCCGGACTGGCTTCCTGCGATAGAAGTCTTGTGTCGTTCGTGTGCTAGTATGCCCAAGGCGTTCACTTGCAGCCTCCAGCGTGTCATCTGAGGCTGATTTTGCTCTGAGATCATTGAATCTGAATGGCTCTGTGAGCTCGGTCTTTTCCAGCGCCCGCTTAATCAGGCGTCCAAAAATCTTCGTAAATGAGCGTGGGTCATAGGGGCTACCGCTGCGGGTTGCGATCAGATGCTGGCGGAACCGGGGGCTAAGACGCTTGGCCTTGGCCACTATGTCCTTCAATTCATCAGACCATTCGATCAGTAGCATTTTTCCGCTGCTATGTTCGGTCTTGGACGGCCTGACCAGAATCCCATTATCTGTGAGGTCATCACGTGTCAGACCCAAAAGGTCCCCACGCCTCAGTCCCGTTAGCAATGCCAGGTCCATCGCGACCTTCATTTTTGGTGAGGCAATGCCGTGGACGGCCTTATATTCCCAGTCCTGCACGTATCGGTTGCGCCTGGGTAAACGTAATTTTCGAACCTCCCGACAGGGATTAGTGCTAATAATGCCCCACTCAACTGCATGGCTAAATGTGTGAGACAGGACCTCCAGTTCCCGGTTTGCTGAGGTCGGTGTGGCAGCGCCACGTTTATCTCGGTAGGCGCAGACGTGGGGTGCGGTCACGTCTTTAGGGAACCAGGTTGGGTTAATATATCCCATGGCTACTCTTGAGCGCGCATTGGAAATCGCAGCAGCTGCCCACGCAGGGCAACAGGACAAGGCAGGCCAGCCATACATTCTTCACCCGATTCGAGTAATGCTCGCGGTCAATACACTGGATGAGAAGATCACAGCAATACTGCATGACACGGTCGAAGACACGCAGGTTACCTGCGATGATCTTGCGGATGCCGGATTTTCCGACGATATTATTAATGCCGTACTGGCGCTTACAAAGGTCGATGGTGAGAGTCGAATGGATGCGGCGAAACGTGCGGTAGAGGATACGATTGCCCGGCAGGTCAAGCTCGCCGATGTTGCGGATAACATGGATTTGAGCCGAATACCCAATCCAACCGCAACGGACCATGCTCGACTCGAAGAATACAGGTGTGTTCGGCAGGTTCTCTTGGCGGGCCCGAAGGCCTGGGGATGTAACTGATCAAGTAATGTGCGAATTGGCGTGTACCTTTTATCCGGTTTTGGTGCCGATTCATCACGTAAGTTATCGCATTCTGGAGTTTGCATGGGCAACAGGCCAAGACATGAAACTCGATCCGGAGATGGAGGGTTCGGCGAGAGAAAGGATTGCTCCGCGTGTAACCACCCGGCCGGGCCTCTGAACGCGCTCTATTTAGAGCATGTGGAGTCCCTCGTGAGGAAAATGCACGAGTTTGTGGATCTCTATCGCTGCAGAGAATGTGGCACTGCGTATATCGGGATCAGCTTCGATGCGTATGACGACTTTTGGGCCTATTGGGTGATGGTCTCTGCACCGGAGATCGTGGCGTTGCGAGAGTTCGAATCGCGCTCGGACAAGTTCTGGGCGGCCGTAGATCTCGTGAAAGGCAAGGGACGGCACATTATTTCGCCTCCGAACGGGCCACTGGAGATGGTAGACGGCCAAGCGTCAGTCTGTGCGGGCCTCGCACCGTGGTGAGCTCGCTCCTGCTTTTGCATGCGCGAATTGACCCACGTTCGAATCTCTCCGGGCGCACTATTCTGTATGGGTTTCAGCGGGTTTATCATTCTTCAGCTATCCAAGATAATTCGCCGTGACAGAGATTTTGCCCAAACCGGTTTGCTGCGGAAGGGTTGTCTCTTTGAATATTCATCGAGATTGATTTTGTTGCCTTTTTCAGGAAGGGGGGGTAGTTGTTTGACAATCTTTTCGATTGACTGATGGTGTAAGCCTGCTCTATAATCTTACTGGTAAGAGTACAGAGCAGGAATT
>JAJRXW010000276.1 GCA_024276095.1 Gammaproteobacteria bacterium | reverse complement strand
CCTCTCCTGGGCACCACCACCCTTGCAAACCCTTTGTCCATAAGGGTTTTCACACTCGCTCAGTCAATCGTACCCAAGCTGATACATCGGCTTTGCGAAGTGTTCAGGCACTTCTGAACAATCCTCGGTAAGCGACTGTGCGTAATCTTCCAAAGAGCTGTATGTGCCGATGTAACTGTCAGGTCATAAATGCGAACCGCGCGTCGCTGTGCTCCGCCGGGTGGCAGACATGCCGCAGAAAGAATCCTTTCCTGCCGAACTTCACTCAGAAAGGATATTGCATTTCCTTTTTCGAGCGGGGCATTTGCCTCTTGCCACCCCCGGGGCTCAGCGCCTGCCTCAATTTTTGTGCTGCATTTCCTTCTTGCGCTTTTCCATGCGTTCTTCCATTCTCTTTCCCATCTCTTGGCTATCCGACATCATTGTGTCGAGGCGGCCGGCCATTTTACCGAGCAATTCTTTATCTTCGGCAGATGGTTTGTGATTCAGGTCCTGCAGTATGGACATGGTCTGTCTCAGCATTGCCATCGTCTCAATTGCCATCTGCTGGTGAGCCTTCATCATCTCCATGCCACCCGCACGGCCCATCTTCTTGCCTTCCATGCTCATCTTTCCCTGGTGATCCATGCCATCCGGCATATCGGAACCGTCGGCACTGGCAAAACCGCCTGTCAAAATCAGAGATAAAAAGATCGACATCATGAGTAGTTTAATTTTCATCCGGGCAACTCCTTTCATGCTGATTCTGATGAATCAGACAGTTCTTGACCAAACTAGAGGCATCGAGGTTCCGATCTTATCATCGGGAGAAGCGAATAGCAGCGCGAAATCGCCAGGCCTGACACGGCGCAGCATTAAGGTGGTGCACTTTGCTGAATTCTTGAAAACCGGGCCGGCAACGAAGCCTCCCAGGCGATGCTGATTGCCGGGGAGGATCGCCAAAGCCGCATATCGGCCTGCCTGGCCGCTGCCCCGCTGTTTTTACTGTCCGGCAATGAGGCCAGTGAAACTATCGAGCAGCATATACGGTGATCAGGGATCACTGGGCAGAAACCTGCGCAGACGCAGGCCTCACGGAAACGGATCGCCGGCTATTGTGGGGTCGCCGGTTCCTGAACCCCTTTGCATTCGGTGATCTTGAGGGCAATGCCTCCTCCATCAAATCAGTCGCAGCAGAAGCCCGGCAGAAAAATATGGAATAATTCGGCCGTGAATTTAGTGACAGAAAGGTGGTACAGCGCGCTTTGCGAAGTGTATTGATGGCTGCCGGTTTTTTCATGCGCTCTACTCTCCTGTCTTATTGTTCAGCATCACGATCTCTTCTGTGACAGACGTGTAGTCAACGTAGAGCTGGTACCTGCACCCATAGACCGTGGAAGCTCTTGTTCCCCGTGCCGGGTCAGCCTCTGTCGTTCGAGCGCTCTGTTTCAGGACAATCAGCACCTCTCCGGGTTTTTGCCTGCACACCTCGCTGACATCATCGCAATAGCGCAGACGGTCTTCGATCATCGGCCAGAGCGCCCATTGTTCGTTCTGCATGCCACTGCCGGGGACACCCGGATAGTCATTCCGATAGGACGCCTTGATGGTGGTTTGCGTCCATCCGTCGGCAGCGGATTGCAGCCATAAAAGATCCTTCAACCCGGCCGTCCGTGGGTTGTCATCGGTTTTTGGCCGGAAGCGAACCGATGCCGGGAGCAGTGCCCCGGCTTCTTCGGTCTTCCCGGATCTCAGCAAAACCGAGTAGCGCCTGGCAATCGATCTCGGCACGTAGGGTTCGTCGATTTCCTGCAGGCCGCTCCTGTTCCAGACTGCGATCACGGCATCCCGGTTCATGTCCCCGGTGACGCCCTCAAGACCACCTTCACAGACATCCGCATAGGCAGCCGGAGAGGAGGCCAAACACAGCGTGAGTATCAAACAAAAAAGACGTGCGGCGTGGATCATGGATCGCTCCCTGTATTATTCCATCAACTGATGTGCAGACCGCGCACGTGTCGCTGATCAAAGAGCGCTGTCTTTCCGGCCATGCCTGATCTGGATCAAGCCCCGCAATGTCAGAAAATTCTACCTGTTAAATCGGTGGAATCAATACTGATACCCGAGAAACAATTAACTGATTCAATGCTGTGACCGGCCTCTTTCCCCGGTCGCCGACTGCAGACCGTTATTCAATCGTGTCAGAAATCTTTCGCAGGTTGTATCACTACGGATCTCAGCGGCTGCAAAATAAGTTAATGTATCCGTATGAATGGCCTGGCTGCTTCAGAGTCCCTGGTCCGGCGGCTCGCCCGCCCGGATGCCTTCCCGCATGCGGCAGACAGTATCAGGATCATCGAAACCCATATTTCATGGATTATTCTGACCGGCCCCTATGCCTATAAAATCAAAAAACCGCTGAACCTGGGGTTTCTCGATTTCTCTTCCACGAAACTGAGACATCACTATTGCCGCGAAGAAATCAGGCTCAACAGGCGCTTTGCCCCTGAACTCTATCTCGATGTCGTCACCATCGGCGGCGACCCGGATGCGCCGGTCATTGGCGCAGAAACCGTTCTCGATTACGCGGTTCGAATGGTCCAGTTTCCGGATGACGCCCGGCTGGATCGCCTGCTGGCCCGAAACCTGCCCGACATACGGGACATGTCGGCACTCGGCGAGTCCGTCGCCCGGTTGCATCGCTCGTCCCCGGCGGCCGGCGACGACGGTGAATATGGCTCCACGACGGCGATTTCAAAACCGGTGCTGGACAATTTCACCATGCTGCGGCAACCGGGTACGGACCAAACCATCTCGAGGCAGCTGGAATTGCTCGGCACATGGACCGGACAGGAGATGACCGCACTGCGTACGGTTTTCGCACAACGCCTGACGGACGGAAAAGTACGTGAATGCCACGGTGACCTGCACCTCGAAAACCTTGCGTATCTCGAAGGCCGGATCGTGGCTTTTGACTGCCTGGAGTTCGATCCTCATCTGCGCTGGATAGACGTGATGAGCGAAGTCGCTTTTCTCGTGATGGACCTGCTGGTCCACGAGCGCGGCGATATGGCGTTTGCCTTTCTCAACCGCTACCTCGAAGTATCGGCTGACTACCGTGGCATCCGGGTTTTGCCTTTTTACCTGGTCTACCGTGCGATGGTGCGCGCGAAAGTGGCTGCGGTTCGAGCCGACCAGTCAGCTGAAAACGGAGCGATGCGGAATCTCGCCCGTCATCTGGACTGGGCATGCAGCATTGCCTCGCGCGAGCAGGCGCCTGTCCTGGCCATCACACACGGGCTGTCGGGCTCGGGGAAAACCTGGCTGAGCAGCCGGCTGATGCGCCGGCTGCCGGCCATTCGCCTGCGCTCGGATCTGATACGCAAGCAAATGCATGGCCTGGATGAACTCGACAGCAGCCGGTCCGGCGTCGCAACAGGAATATACAGCGCCGCAGCAGACCGGCGGACCTACCGCGAACTGGCAGGCCTGGCGGCGATTTGCCTGCGCGCGGGCTTTAATGTGATCGTCGATGCCGCCTGCCTGCTCGAATCCCAGCGCCGGCTGTTCAGCGAACTTGCCACGGCAAATGGCGCCCGCTTCGTCATTCTTGCCTGTGGTGCGGCAGAGCAAACCCTGGCAGAGCGTATTCAGCGCCGGCTCGACCATCGCTCCGACGCTTCCGAGGCCAATCTGGACGTGCTGGCGGCGCAGCAATCCGGTCTTGAACCGCTCGACCGGAACGAGGAGCGGTATGCCATCCATATCGACACCGGTGTGCCGGCCAGCCTGGAGGCGATTATCGACCGGATCACGCAGCCCGGATGACGAAACCGCCATGCCGGACCTGCATCAGCCGTTAAACGGATCGCGGACGATAATATTGTGCTCCCGGTCGGCACCGGTGGAAATCATATCGATCGGCGTGCCGAGGATATCGCCGAGACGGGCGAGATATGCCTGCGCCGCACCGGGCAACTCGCTCAACCCGGTGATACCCACCGTTGAGGACTGCCACCCCGGCATGGTCTCGTAGACCGGCTCACAATCGACATAGCGGTCCACCAGCATGGGCGGCTGTGCCGACGTCTCGCCATCGAGACGATAGGCGGTACAGATCCTGATCTCCTCCAGCTCATCGAGCACATCGAGCTTGGTCACGCACAGCCCGGTAATACTGCTGTTGAGAACCGCCCGTTTGAGTGCTACGGCATCGAACCACCCGCAGCGCCGCGGCCTGCCGGTCGTCGCACCAAACTCTGCGCCGACCCTGGCCAGGTGCCGGCCGATTTCGTCGTGCAGTTCAGTCGGAAAAGGCCCCGAACCAACGCGCGTGGTATAGGCCTTGGTAATACCCAGCACATAATCGAATTCCCTCGGCCCCATCCCGCTGCCCGTTGCAGCGCATCCGGCGGTCGTATTCGATGAGGTCACATAGGGATAAGTGCCGTGGTCGATATCCAGCAGGGTGCCCTGCGCACCTTCAAACAGGAGGTTTTTCCCGGCCTGCCGCAAATCGCCCAGCATCTGTACAGCATCGACAGCCATCGGCCTGATGCGCCCGGCCATTTCCAGCCAGTGTTCCACGGTTTCATCGACGCTCACGGGCTCGGCATGATAATAATGCTCAAGCATGAAGTTCTGCAATGCCATTGCTTCGCCCGCTCGGTCGGCAAACCGCCCGGCGTCGAACAGATCGGCGACCCGCAGCGATCGCCTCGCTGCCTTGTCCTCATAGGCCGGGCCGATACCGCGCCCT
>JAJRXW010000026.1 GCA_024276095.1 Gammaproteobacteria bacterium | reverse complement strand
CGTTGGTCGTCCAAAGGTGTAAGGCTATCGGTTCGATCTATCGGTTGCGGCCCGGCCTCGGGCGGCCCATCCACAGCATCAGCAGGCCGGTAACCGCCATGATGCGCCCCAGCCACTGCGGGTCTGCCGCCAGCCCGATCAGAATCGCGCCGCTCAGAAGTACTGCGGTGCCTGCCATTCCGGTATAACGCCGTACCCGATGCGGATAATCGTCCCTGTCTCCGGCCGGCGCGTTGACGGTTGCCGGGTTTTTGGGTGCCTCCAGCGCCTGGTCTACCAGGCGGCGCGCCGCTGCCGGAAAATGCTCCAGTACGTAGCGGATATCCGGCAAATCGGAGCGAATGCGCTTGGCGGTTGCCACCGGTCCGGATTGCCTGGCCATCCATGATTTCAGAACCGGCTGGCCTGTTTCCCACAGGTCCAGTTCCGGATACAGCTCCCGGCCCAGCCCCTCGATGTTGACCAGCGTCTTTTGCAGCAGCATCAGCTGCGGCTGGATTTCGATATCGAACTGCCGTGCGGCCTGGAATAGCTGCAGCAGTACATTGCCGAAGGAAATGTCCTTCAGGGGCTTGTTGAAAATCGGCTCGCATACCGTGCGGATCGCCGATTCGAGTTCGGCGACGCGGGTTTGCGGTGGCACCCAGCCCGAATCCAGGTGCAACTGGGCAACGCGGTGATAGTCCCTGTCGAAGAAAGCCAGGAAGTTCTCGGCAAGATAACGCCGGTCACGATCGTCCAGCGTGCCGACAATGCCGAAATCTATCGCCGCATAGCGGGGGTTCTCCGGGTCGCTGACATCGACAAAGATATTGCCCGGATGCATGTCGGCATGAAAAAAATTATCGCGGAAAACCTGGGTGAAAAATATTTCGACTCCGTTCTCCGCCAGCAGCCGGATATTGGCTCCGGAATTTCTCAACGCTTCCATGTCGTTGATCGGAATGCCGTCGATATACTCGATGACCATCGCAGCGGGTTTGCAGTAGTCCCAGTACACCGCCGGTACGTATATTTGCGTCGATCCTTTGAAATTCCGTCCCAGCTGCGCGGCGTTGGCCGCTTCCCTCATCAGGTCCAGTTCGTTCAGTACGGTGGTTTCGTATTCATTGACCAGCTCAACGGGCCGCAGTCGCCAGCCATCGCTCCAGTATCGATAGGCCAGCCTCGCGATCGCATACATGACTTCGAGGTCCTGTTCGATCTGCTCCCTGACTCCGGGCCGCAGGATTTTGACCACGACATCTTCGCCGCTTTGCAGTCGGGCCCGATGCACCTGGGCGATCGATGCTGCGGCAAGCGCTTCGCTGTCGAATTCCGCGAACACCTCCTGCACGGGCTGGCCGTATGCCTGCTCGACGATTTCAAGGGCCTGCTCGGCCGGAAACGGCGGGACCTTGTCCTGCAGCCTGGCCAGTTCCTCGCCGATATCGGGCGGCAACAGGTCCTGGCGGGTCGACAGGGACTGGCCGAACTTGACGAATATCGGCCCGAGCTCCTGCAGCGCCTCACGAATCCGTACTCCTCGGGGCTTGTTCCTTTCACTCCGGGCGAACCACACGGCCGGCGAAAGATAGAACAGATACCTCAGCGGACGGTAGAGATGCGTAGAGGAGATGAATTCATCCAGACCATGGCGCACCAGCACGCGGTGGATGGTAATCAGTCTGAGCAGCAAACGGAGTCTTTTCATTGGGCGTTGTCGTTGTTCCTGATCCGGGTCAGCCGTGCTTCGGCTCGTTCTACGGCATGACTCAGGTCGTCGACATCGCGAAAGAACGCCTCGGCTTCCTCGCGTGTCGGCGTCTGCCTGCTGTCTTTTTGCAGAAAGTCGGAAAACTGTCGTTCCACCGACCCTCTGACCCTGTGGGACTGATCGATGAACGACCGCATGAGATCGCCCATCAGGTAGGCGGCATTGTTGCCAACCCAGCGTGACAGTTCCTCTTCGAGGTCCGGGCGGGCCAGGTACAACAGCTCGCTGAACGCGGTTGCGATTTCGGTGTCGCCCTCGAGCCGTACCGAGCCACTGCGCAGCACTGCTTCCGGGTCGTCGCCAAGCAGTTTCAGCATTGCGCCGACGCTTCCCGTGATGGTGGCATCCGCATCCACGGCCCGGCCCGGGTGGAGTTCCAGATGTGCGGTCAGGGCGGTCAGGGCAATGTCGATCGACAGCCCCTCGACGCAGATATTGAGCGTGCGGCCATCGAGTGCGGTGCACTGTGCAACCGCCGTAGTGGACTGCGCGAGGCTCCGGTTGAGCATGGCCTCGAAAGGCTTCAGGAGGGTGGCGTTAACCACTAGTACTTGAATCCGATATGAAGGGCGACGATGCCACCGCTGAGATTATGATAGTGGCTGTCTTCAAGGCCGGCCTCGTTCATCAGCTGCAGCATCCCGTCCTGGTCCGGATGCATCCGGATGGACTCGGCCAGGTACTGATAGCTGGCTGCATCGCCGGCAACGATACCGCCCAGCATGGGGAGCACCTTGAAGGAATAGAGATCATACAGCGGCATGATCGCATCCAGGACCGGCCGGGAAAACTCCAGTACCAGCAGGCGGCCGCCGGGCTTTAATACCGAGCGCATGGATTTCAGGGCGGCCAGCTTGTCGGTGACATTACGCAGGCCGAAGGCGATGGTAATGCAGTGGAAACTGTCGGCCCGAAAGGGCAGGTTTTCCGCATCGGCCTGCACCATGGCGATATTGCCGATGATGCCGCGATCGATCAGCCGCCGCCGTCCCTGCGCCAGCATGGACGCGTTGATGTCGGTAAGAAAGGCGCGCCCTTCGGGACCGACCTGCTGGCTCATTCCGGCCGTCATGTCCCCGGTCCCCCCGGCAACGTCCAGTGCCAGCTGGCCCGGGCGCAGCCCGGTCCGGCCGAGTGCGAAGCGTTTCCACAGCCGGTGCATGCCCACCGACATGAGCGTATTCATCAGGTCATAACGCGGTGCGACCGATTCGAAAACGCTTCGCACCCGCCCTGCCTTCTCGGCGGTGGCAACCGTTTCATACCCGAAATGGGTCGACTGTGTTGAATGCCCGGCTGATTTATCTGCCATCGTAAGCCCCGGTCGGCGACTGTCTACAGGATATAGCGGCTGAGATCCTCGTCCTTGAGCAATTCACCCAGATGTTCATCCACATACCCTGCATCCACCGTCACCGAATGTCCACTCTGATCTGCCGCCTCGAAAGAGATGGTTTCCAAAAGACGCTCCAGGACCGTATGCAGACGCCGTGCCCCGATGTTCTCGGTCTGGCCGTTGACCCGGTAGGCGATTTCGGCGATGCACCGCACACCGGATTCGGCAAAGCTCAGCTCCACCCCTTCGGTCGATAACAGCGCCTCGTACTGCTCGCTCAGCGAGGCATCGGGTTCGGTCAGAATGCGGATAAAATCGTCGGTCGTCAGCGCATCCAGTTCCACGCGGATCGGAAAGCGGCCCTGCAGTTCGGGAATCAGGTCCGATGGCTTGGCGGCATGGAAAGCGCCGGAGGCGATAAACAGGATGTGATCCGTCCTGACCATGCCGTACTTGGTGCTGACCGTGCATCCTTCCACCAGCGGCAGCAGGTCGCGCTGGACCCCTTCCCGCGATACATCGGCGTTCATCGTATCGCTGCGGCGTGCCACCTTGTCCATTTCGTCGATGAACACGATTCCGTTCTGCTCGACGTTCTCCAGCGCGGTCAGCTTGATTTCATCCTCGTCGATCAGGCGGCCCGCCTCTTCTTCGACCAGCAGTTTGAAAGCCTCCCGGACCTTCAGCTTGCGGGTACGTTTCTTGGTGCCGGCGAGGTTCTGGAACATGCCCTGCAGCTGGCTGGTCATTTCCTCCATGCCCGGCGGCGCCATGATTTCCACACCAACGGATGCGACCTGGGCCTCGATTTCAATTTAGGTATCGTCGAGGTCTCCTTCGCGGAGTTTTTTGCGGAATTTCTGCCGTGTGTCGGACTCCGGCTGACCTGCTCCATCGCCTGCTTCGGTCGAGGCAGGGGGCAGCAATACATCCAGGATCCGGTCTTCGGCGGCATCTTCCGCCCGGTATCGCACCTTCTCCGTTTCCGTTTCACGCGTCAGCTTGACCGCTGCATCCGTCAGGTCGCGAATAATGCTGTCGACTTCACGGCCGACGTAGCCGACCTCGGTAAACTTGGTGGCTTCTACCTTGATGAAGGGTGCCCTGGCCAGCCGCGCCAGCCGCCTGGCGATTTCGGTCTTGCCGACACCGGTGGGCCCCATCATGAGGATATTTTTCGGCGTGATCTCGTTACGCAGTGGCTCATCGATCTGCATGCGCCGCCAGCGGTTACGCAAAGCAATCGCCACAGCCCGTTTTGCCTGATCCTGGCCGATAATGTGCTTGTCCAGTTCCTGAACAATTTCCCTGGGTGTCATCTGTGACATCAAACCATACCTCTAAAAAACCATACCGCCATCCTGAAAGGCGATTGTGCCGTGTGCCCGCGGAGGGTGGGGGGCTCGCGGCGAGACTGTGTCCCGCATGGACGCGGGACGCAAGCCCCCATGGATGGGTTCACGGCGTGTCTCGCCGCGAGCCCCCCACCCTCCGCGGGCACACGGCACAATCGCCGTGCAGAACCGCCGAATTTCCTTTCCTATGCCTCCAGAGTCTCAATCACAATGCTCTGGTTCGTATATACGCAAATACCCGCAGCAATCTGCAGTGCTTTTTCGACGATTTCCGGCGCAGACAGTTCCGTGTTGTCCAGCAGGGCCCTGGTTGCGGCCTGTGCGAACGGCCCGCCCGATCCGATGGCCATCAGGTCGTCTTCCGGCTGAATGACATCGCCGTTACCCGAGATAATCAGCGAGTTTTCGGTGTCGGCGACGCACAGCAGCGCTTCCAGGCGGCGCAGGCGGCGATCGGTCCGCCAGTCCTTGGCCAGCTCGATCGCGGCGCGGCTGAGGTTGCCGTATTGCTCGAGTTTGGCCTCGAACAGCTCGAACAGCGTAAAGGCATCGGCGGTGCCGCCGGCAAAACCGGCAATGACGCGCCCCTCGGCCAGCAGCCGTACTTTGCGGGCATTCCCCTTGACAATGGTGCTGCCCATGGTGACCTGTCCATCGCCG
>JAJRXW010000275.1 GCA_024276095.1 Gammaproteobacteria bacterium | reverse complement strand
GATCCGGACCCTGACCGATATCTACCTGGCATTGCGCTACGATGGCAACACGGATCCGATGCTGCGCGACCGGTTCCTGAAACTGGCGCGCAATTTCCGCAGCTGAAAACCGCACGGATTTCCGTGGGCCATCAGCACCGCGGCCGGGGCGCCTCGACAGACACACGCGACAGCAGCAGCAGCCCGGCCACGAACAGAATCAGTATCGACAGGATGGCCAGCCGCTGGCTGGAAAAAAGCAGTGCCACAACACCTGTCAGCAACGGCCCCAGGATCGCGGCAAATTTGCCAAGCAAATTATAAAACCCGAAATACTCCGCAGACCGGTCGACCGGAATCATCCGGGCATACATGGACCGGCTGAGACTCTGCACCCCGCCCTGCACCGTCCCGATGGCAACGGCCAGCAGGTAGAACCCGGTTTCCGTGGTGATAAAAACAGCGCCAAAAGTGACCAGCACATAAACGCCGAGCGCGATGAACAGGCCACGCTGCGCTCCGATGCGATTACCGAGATGGCCGAACAGCATCGCAGCGGGGAATCCGATGAAATTGGTGATCAGTATTGCCTTGATCAGGTCCTGACGATCAAGACCGATGGCCAGACCGTAATCTACGGCCATCTTGATAATGGTAAAAACCCCGTCGATATATACCCAGTAGGCCAGCAAAAACAGCAGCAGATTCCGGTGAGCCGCGATTGCCTGCGCCGTCCGCCATACCTGTCGAAACCCTGCGCCGATATCCCGTCCTGCAACGCCCGCATCGCGCCGGTGTTCTTTGACCCAGAGCAGCAGGGGCAGGGAAAACACGCCCCACCACACGGCAACGGTCAGAAAAGCGATCCGGATGGCATCCGCCGGCGATGCCAGGCCAAACAGCTGCGGATTGGCCACCATGATGACATTGGCGGTAAACAACAACGCGCCACCGAGATAACCGGCGGCAAATCCGTAGGCAGACACATGATCGAACTCGTCGGCGCCGGCAACGTCGGGCAGCAATGAATCGTACAGTGAGTTGCTGCCGCCAAACCCGATCGCTGCCATCGCGTAACACAATAATGCGAGCAGCCACATCCCCTGCGCGACAAAATACAGACTGCCCGTCATGACGATGCCGAGTGCGGCAAAAAGAAGCAGCAGCCCCTTGCGCCGGCCCATGCGATCGGCAAAGCCACCGAGCAGCGGCGCAGTCAATGCAACGATCAGGCTGGCTGTGCTGTTGGCCAGCCCGAGGCGAAATGTCGTGACCGTCGTCGCTGCGCCATCGTTCCAGTATTCGGCCAGCAGCAGCGGCACGAATACCGTGACAACGCTCAGGGAAAAAGCGGAATTGGCCCAGTCGTAGGCAGCCCAGGCCACCACGGGGCGGCGAAACCAGACCTTGGCCGGCATTGCGCTACGAATCGATCAGCTTTCGCTGTCAGGGAACAACTGCTGGACCAGTACGATGGCATCCTCTCTGCCGATATGCGCCCGATAGTAATCCTTGCGCCGGCCGATCACGTGAAATCCCATTTTTCGATACAGGCTGAGCGCCGATTTGTTGGACGGGCGCACTTCCAGGTAGATACGCTCTGCGCCTCCCTGGCGGGCGCCTTCGACCAGGTGGACCAGCATGTTCCTGCCGTGCCCTCCTCCCCGCAGCGCCTGCACCAGGCACAGATTGAGCAGATGCGCTTCTCCGGCCGCCATCGACATGACACCGTACCCCACGGGCACGCCGTTTTGCTCGAGCACGATATTGGTATACCCGGCCAGCAGGCAGTCCCGGAAAATCGTTTCAGTCCACGGGAAATCGTAGGTCGCCCGTTCGATACCCGAGATGGCGGGAATATCCGTTTGCCGCATTGGCCGAATTCGGGGGGTCATGTTTTCCACGGCTGCACTCATTGGCCGGTACCGTGAAGAATGCTGCGCGCCAGGCACAGGTCTTCCCAGGACTTGCGCTTTTCGGACGGAGAACGCAGCAGATAGGCAGGGTGGTAAGTGACGATAAGCGGTATTTCCGTGTCGCCGTAACGATGAATCCGGCCCCGCAAACTTCCCAGGGTACCGCTTACGCCCAGTAAATGATGTGCAGCGATGCGGCCTGTTGCAATAATCAAAGACGGTTTGACCGCCGATACCTGCCTGAGCAGGAAATCGGCACAAGCCGAAACTTCCCCGGCACGCGGATCGCGATTGTCCGGGGGCCGGCATTTAAGAATATTGGCGATAAAAATATCGCCGCGCTGCAACCCGACCGCGGCAAGCATCTCATTCAGCAGTTGTCCGGCCCGCCCGACAAAAGGCTCGCCCTGACGATCCTCTTCGAACCCCGGAGCCTCGCCAACGATCATCAGGTCCGCATCCGGACTGCCAACACCGAAAACGGTTTGAGTGCGGGATTCCGACAGGCTGCAGCGTGTACAGCGGCTGACCTCTGCCTCCAACCGGCCCCATGCATCCGTGCTGACATCAGTGCCGCTGCCACCGGTTTCGTCCGCGGTATCGCGACCGGCATCGTAATGGACATCCCGGTCGTGAACCTCTTCACGGGCGACGGCATCGGTATCCTGCCGCTGGAGCCCGATGTCCGGGTTGGTGCCCGGGTCGATGCCTGAGTCGATGCCTGAGCCGATGCCTGAGCCGATGCCCGGGTCAGTATCCGGGTCAGAGTGATTACGGCCCCGCTGCTGCCAGACCTGTATGTCCATCGCTTCCAGGAAACGATGCTGGGCCGGAGTCAATCGCAGCAGATCATTCATTGTCATTCAGTCGGCAGTTCCCCGGCCGTTGGTGCTGTCATTCCCCGATTGTACCCGCGCACGGCGGCGTTTCAGCGTGCGCCACCCTGCAAACAGGATGCCGGAAACCATGTAAGTCAGCGCCATGGCGAAAATCACCTTCGGCGGATCAAGGGCAATCAACACAAATGTCAGCGGTATCGCGAGCACATAGGTGAACGGAATACGCCCCTTGGCGCTGACATCCTTGAAACTGTAATACGCGAAGCGCGATACCATCAGCGCACCGGCCAGCGCCGTGGTCAGGAAAACCGCTGCCAGAACCAGCGCGCCCGTCCATCCCTGCTCCGCGCTCAGCGCCACCATGCTGGTCACCAGTGCCGCGGCAGGGGGACTGGCAAGGCCTTCGAAAAAACGCCGGTCCGCGGTACGGGAAATCACGTTGAAACGGGCCAGCCGCAATGCAGCGGCCACCGCGTACAGAAATGCGGCCAGCCAGCCCAGCTTGGTCCAGATCCAGCCGTGCTCGGCCAGTTGGACGATACCCCACTGGTAAACGATGATCGCCGGAGCAATGCCGAATGCCACCATGTCGGACAAACTGTCATATTGCTTGCCGAACTCGGATTCGGTGCCGGTCAGGCGTGCCAGGCGGCCATCGGAACCGTCCAGAACCATGGCAATAAAAATCGCGATGATGCTGCGGTGATAGTTGCCGTCAATGGCCGCGACAATCGCGTAGAACCCGGCGAACAATCCGCCGGTGGTCAGAAGGTTGGGCAATATGTAGATGCCCCTGCGTCTGATGCGGCCTGCTTTATTTTTTGATGATTCCATTAGCTACCTGCATCGATGCCTGCGGCAAGTATGGCATTTTGCCAAGCGCCGCCCCCCAATACAAACCGGACTGCATAATGAAGATAGTGAGCGCTTGGCCCTGTCGACCCACCGGAAAAGGCCCTGACCCGCCCCTGGCAAAGAATCAGCCCTGTTATTCGAACCCGGGGTTATTCGAACCCGGGGTTATCCGAAACCGGGGCCCTGCCTCAATCGTGAACGAGTTCGGCCAGTACATCGGCACCGGCCGCCACGCGATCCCCCACCTGTACCCGAACTTGCGCAGACGGCGGGAAATAGACCTCTGCCCGCCGGGCCAGGCGCAGATACGCAAAGCGCTGTCCCTGCCCGAGTCGTTCGCCATAGCCGACGAAGGCCTTGGGACTGAACCACCAGCGGGAGCCGGGAAACAGCACGACCACATCGTCCTGTTCCTCGCTGGTGAGCCACAGCCCTTTGACCTCGTCGCCGCCGGACCACCCTCGGGTGCGATCCCGTACATCGAGTATTTTTCCCTCGATCGGCGCGCGCACGGTATAGGCACCCAGGTGGCTGACCTGGATGACCACCCGGTTCCAGCTTCCCGGCAGCACCGTATCCTGTACCGGGTCGGTGGCAATGACCCGGCCGTCTACCGGCGAAACCAGCGCCAGCGGCAATGGCGGCACGGTCCGGTGCGGATCGCGAAACAACAGAAACAGCCAGACGATGAGCAATGCCGGCAGGATGGCCCACCAGAAACCCCAGAACCTGTAGACGACGTTGACGATCACTGCAGCAGCAACCAGCCACGGCAGGGCTTCGACGACGACGAACGAACGGTGATTATTGGTCATCTGCAAAGCGTAACCCGAGGGGGGAATGAGTCAACCCGCCGCAGCTGCGGAAAACGCCTTCTCAGGGCATTCCAGAGTCATATCTCCAGGGGCATAATGCGCCACGGTATGGCAGCCCCGCCGAACGGCAGTTCTGACTCCGGATTTTTTTCGGGCTAGAATGGCGCCGATTTCATAAGGCACCAGGATCATGCGACTTTCCAGATTCCCGATCAATACCGTCAAGGAAGTTCCGGCAGACGCCGAAATTGTCAGTCACCAGCTGATGCTTCGGGCAGGGCTGATCCGGCGGCTGGCTTCCGGGCTTTTTACCTGGATGCCTGTCGGGCTCCGGGTGTTGCGCATCGTCGAGCAGGTGGTCCGGGAAGAGATGGACCGTGCCGGTGCCATCGAGCTGTTGATGCCTGCCATACAGCCGGCAGAGCTCTGGAAAGAGTCCGGCCGCTGGGACCGCTACGGGGACCTGCTGTTGCGCATGCGCGATCGCCATGACCGGGAGTTCTGCTTTGGACCGACTCATGAAGAAATCATCTCCGACATTGCCCGTCGCGAGTTGAGCAGCTACCGGCAACTGCCGGTCAACTACTACCAGATACAGACCAAGTTTCGGGACGAAATCCGGCCGCGTTTCGGCGTCATGCGTGCCCGGGAATTCATCATGAAAGACGCCTACTCCTTTCATGTCGACCAGGCGTCACTTGACGAAACCTACGATGCCATGGCGGATGCCTACAGCCGGATTTTTTCGCGGCTCGGGCTGCAGTTCAGGCCGGTCGAGGCGGACAGCGGTGATATCGGCGGCTCGCGGTCGCATGAATTCCAGGTGCTGGCGGACTCGGGAGAGGATGCGATTGCCTACTGCGACGGAGACGACTTCGCCAGCAATGTGGAACACGCGCCGGCACTGGCACCGGCGACGCCGCGGCCCGCTGCGACGCAAGCGATGGAAACGGTGGCAACACCGGATATCAGGACCATCGAGGATGTCTGCAGCTTCATGTCGGTTGGCGCGGACCAGTGCGTCAAAACACTGATCGTCGATGCCCCGGACGGCGGCCTGGTTGCGCTGGCGCTGTGCGGCGACCACGAGCTCAACCCGATCAAGGCGCAGGCCCTGGCGGAAGTGGCAGACCCGCTGACCATGGCCAGCCCGGAGCGCATTCAGGAGCTGCTGGACTGTCCGGTGGGCTTAGTCGGGCCGGTCGACCTGCCCATCCCGTTGATCGTCGATCATTCGGCCGCGGCGCTCGGCGATTTCGTTTGCGGCGCCAACAAGGCCGATACCCATCTGCGCGGTGTGAACTGGGGACGCGACATCCCCGAGCCCCGGGCTGCCGATATTCGCAATGTAGTTGCCGGCGATCCAAGCCCGAACGGCGGCGGCAGCCTGTCCATCGTTCGCGGTGTGGAAGTGGGCCATATTTTTCAGCTCGGTGACAAGTACAGCCGCAGTATGAATGTCACGGTACTCGACAAAAACGGCAAGGACTGCACGCTGCTGATGGGCTGTTATGGCATCGGCGTCTCCCGCATCGTCGCAGCGGCGATCGAACAGAATCACGATGAGGCAGGCATCGTCTGGCCGGAGCCGATGGCGCCGTTCCAGGTCATCCTGCTGGTACTCAATCCCAGGAATCAGGAGCACATCACAGCCGCCGCCGACCGCCTGTACGATGATCTGCAACAAGCAGGAATCGGGGTATTGATGGATGATCGCGATGCGAGGCCCGGGGTCAAGTTTGCGGAAGCCGATCTCATCGGCATGCCGCATCGCATCGTGGTGGGCGATCGGGGGCTCGCTGCCGGCTGCGTGGAATATCGCCATCGGCGTACCGGCAACGAAGAAAAAGTGCAGCTTGAACAGGTGGCGCAGTTTCTGGGCCGGCAAATTGAATCGTCTTCAG
>JAJRXW010000274.1 GCA_024276095.1 Gammaproteobacteria bacterium | reverse complement strand
GCGCTCAGCGAACGAATGCTGAGCGCCAACAAATACATCAAGGGATGTCTTTACGCCATCCTCTTTGCCTGCGCGGTCTACTGGGGCATAGACGGCAACTTCCTGGATTTCTGGGATGCATTTCTCTGGCTGGTCGCATTCATATTCATCGAAATGAATATTTTCGACTGGCACGCGGAAACATCCACCGCTCAATCCGGGGATTAACCGGCCGCAACGGGAAAACCCGAACCGGCCAACAGCCTCCTAGTGGGGATTACTTCCCGAGCCGGATCTTTTTGCCTGTTCACGGGCAGTATGAACATGCCTGATCTTCCAGGCGTCGCCGGCTTTGGACAACACCATGGTGCCCTTGCCTTTCATCGAAAGCTCGTGCTTTCCGCCTTCGAACCGGTCACTCTCGATAGTGAAGTCCATCACGTAATCCAGTGTTGCATAGGCCAGATCGCCGCTGACGAAAGGCTGGATGTTGCTGAACTCATAGCGCATATCCTTGAACATGGGCATCTCTGCACCCATATGTTTGCGATAGCTCGCCCAGCCCTGGTCCATGGATGCACCTTCGAGGCTGGTAAAGCCTTCGTCGGCAACGACATACTTTTCAACTTCGTCAATATTCCCTGACTCAACAGCCGATGCGTATCCCTCCAGCGCCTTGACGACATTTTTGCCCTCGGCACTGAGCATCATCGGCTCCATGGCCTTGTGATCGCCATGCTGCCCGCCGGCATCCGCGTATACCGGCCCGGAACCAAGTGCCGCCAGACCAATAACCGCAGTCACGGCGCGCAGGCACCTCGAAAAAATCAACCCGTTTGACATTATCCTTATCCCCCACTGCTGAAATTGTCATTCGCCGCGAAGAATACACTAATACCCTCGACCGGGCAGCATATTGAAGTACGTTATATATTGCTTTGATAGTAGAAAAACGGCACAGCCCGTTAAGAACCCGCCCGGGGAACGGCCGCTGTTCAATCGCGTTTTCTGTATTCGGCGAGCCTGTCGAACAGCCAGTCGGCAGACGGTTGCGGATCTGCACTGCCACAACGGATGTAATAGACCTTTCCGGTCCACGAACTCTTGCTCGCCAGTCGCCTGATGAACTGGTCGGCACTGTGAACCCACGTCCTGCCGTTCCGGTACTTCAGGCGCAAATGGCTTTCCGCGTCCTTCGCCGGATGCTCATCGCCGTTTCGAATAAAAGTACAGCCACTCTGCCCGACCGTCACAAGAAGATATTCAATTTCCGGGTCCGCCACCGCATCATCGGCGAGAACACCCAGGGAACAGAGCAGCAGCACGATCGACAGATGCAAAACACGTATCACCGGCTGAGCCTCGCTGATATCGGGTTGTGATCGGAACTTTGAACGATGCGGGTACCGGCGGACTCCACGGTCAGGCCGCGGACGAAAACATGATCGAGCCGATAACCGAATACCTTTTTACGATGATCTTCCCCAAAGAACAACGGCGTGAGACCAAGATGCTCGGCGAGTGCCGCCAGAACTTCCAGTCGCTTTTTCCGCCACGTATTGAAATCACCGGAGACGATCATCGGTCCCTCGTGAACCTCCAGGACCCGGCCAAGCTGATCGATCTGTGCCTTGAGCCCGGTGACTCCGAACGTGAAGTTTACCCCGTGAACATTTACGACAACCAGCGTCTGATCGGTACCGGTCAGCCCGTATTCCGTAATACTTGTCGCCTTGGGCGTACCGAGCCAGGGCTCCCGGATTACCAGGTTGCATCGGGTCAACGGCTCGCTGCGACTGAACGTGATCACGCCGGTTAACCGGGAACGGCTTTGGTAGCCGGGACTGAACGACCAGTGATTCAGTTCGGCAAAAGCGCCGGTCAGGCCAGGATCGTATATCGCCTCCTGAATCAGGATGAGGTCTTTACCCCGCCCGAGATCGAGGAGATCTTCCCGCCATCCGGCCCGCTTGCCCTTTTCAATATTCCAGCTCAGAAAACCAATGCTGGCGGCATCCAGCTCCGGCCCGGCAGCCCGGGGAGACCCTCTCAACTGATCGCGGCAACCGGCAACGTCCACGGCAGTGCGACCGGCATCAGCCGCCAGCCTTCCCGGCTCCTCAACCAGCTGCTGCGCCTGGCGGCCGGCACAACCCGCGGCCAGCAGCGCCAGGACAAAAACAGTAACTAATCGAGTATGCCGGATCATCTGGTCATCTTCATTCTCCGGCCATAATGCATACTTTTCGATGCCGTGTCCTGAAAAAAGCCGGCGTTACCATAAGTCGGCAGCGCCGGCAGAGGCTTCTTATTTGTACTTGAAATTGACGTCCAGCTGAAGAATATCGGTATCGAAAGGAACGCCACCGTTAACCAGCCCGAGGCTGTCCTGCTTCTCTGTAAGATAGTAGGTCAACTTCAGGTTCGACTGGTCCGTCAGGGCATAGGCGCCGGAAAAAACGCTGCCTTTGCTGTCTGTACCGCCGCCGGCGAAATTCGAATTGGTCAACAGGCCCAGCGTGGCATCGGCTTCCAGATCCTGGTAGTAGTAGCTGAGCTGCCATGAGCCCATGCTACGTGCCTTGCCCAGCCGGGCGCCTACCTGGTAACCGGTATCGAACTGTTCCGCATCTCTGTTGTTGATCCACTCGCCCCACACTGACACCGGCAGATCGCCGACGCTGAAGGCGGCCTCGGCAAACAGATCGAGAACCTGAAAATCGTACAGGTATTGCCCCTGGGCATTTACGGAATTGCCGGCACAGGTATCGCCGGGCCGGGAACCATCGAAAAAGCAGTCGCTGCCGGCTGCGTTGATATCGGTGTAACCAATTCCGCCCTTCAGCCTGACGTTGCTGATTTCGGCTCGCGCCCCCGCCTGAAGGATATAGGCAAATTCGGTACCGCCGATCCGGCTGGTCTTGGTGTCGCTCTCCAGGTAACTGCCAAGACCCTGGGCGAAGAAAGTACCGTCGTCCCACCGCACATCGAAGCCCTCGGGGCGCCAGTCATGATCCCACTGAAGCTGGCTCTTCGCCACGGTCTCCAGACGATTTTTGAATTTACCGCCGCGTACATGGGTGCGCTCGGATGCTGTCCAGTCAAAATATGCCAGGTCGAGATTGACATTCTTGCTGGAACCGCCGCCACCGAGAGTCTGGTTCGACGACACGGGATCATCGCCGCCCGAGGCCAGTCCGAAACCCACCTCTACATCGCCGGGCAGATCGGCCAGCAATGCCACCCGGGCGCGAATACGGTTCCTGTTCCGGCTGTCCACGTCAGGAAGACTCACGTCATCGTTCTCGAAACGATAACGAAAATCACCCTTCAGCTTGATCCGCTCGGGCCAGGACGCAGACGCCCGGGAATCCTGAACGGCGGCTACCGCCTCGGTAGTCTGCCGGGCGCTCTGGCGAAGATCGGCATTCTCGGCCGCCAGTTGATCGACTCGCTGAACCAGCAGTGCCAGCGTCGCCTTCAATTCCGCAATTTCCGCATCACTGACCGCCGCCATCGACGTCTGGCCGGTCAGAAGCAGGCATCCTGCGAGTATTGCCCCAAAGTACTTCATATTAATCACTCCGATTTGAAGTCGTATTGATGGAAAAACCATGCCCGGCAGAAATTTCTGCTCGAACGCATGAAATTCTTGCTGCTGAAGGTTACAGTCTTATGACGATTCTCCGGTGAATCATCACTTGCCGGGTTGTGACGCGGGCCGGAATCGGGACACAGCGGGATGCAAATATCCGGTCATTGTAATCTTCTTGAAATATAGACCTATTGTAATACGCTTAAATCAGTGTCGGCGCAGCGTATGAGCACCAGAAAAGTATTGGTAGTAGAGGACGAAGAGGCAATCCGGCAAATGATTGTCTTCAACCTGTCGCGCGCGGGCTTTGAGGTCACCGAGGCAGGAGATTCTGCGACTGCCCGCCGCCTGATCGCCGATGCGCGACCGGATCTTGTACTGGTGGACTGGATGCTTCCCGACTCCAGCGGCCTGGAGCTGACCCGTGCGTTGCGCCGCGAAAAGCACAACCGGGGGCTCCCGATCATCATGCTGACCGCGCGGGTGGAGGAAAGTGACAAAATCGCCGGCCTGAACAGCGGAGCGGATGACTACATTACCAAGCCGTTCTCTTCCCGCGAGCTGCTCGCCCGTATCAACGCACTGCTGCGGCGCTCCGCTCCGTCTGACGATGAGCCTCTCCAGGCGGGCGATCTCAAGCTCGACCCGGTCAGCCACCGCGTAACGGCAGGAAACGAAAAAATTACACTGGGGCCCACCGAATACCGCCTGCTGAAGTTCCTGATGGGCAATCCCGAGCGGGTATACAGCCGAGGCCAGTTACTGGACAACGTGTGGGGGCAGAATGTGTACGTAGAGGAACGGACGGTCGACGTCCATGTACGCCGCCTGCGCAGCGCGCTTGAGCAATTCGCGGTTGACCACTACGTCCAGACGGTGCGTGGTTCCGGTGACCGGTTTTCGACCCGCTGACATGCCACCTGTCTGGCTCAGGGTACTGTTTCAGCATGGCATGGTGCTCATCGCAGGGGCATTGATCGGCTGGCTTTATGACGGCCTGCTCCCCGGCCTGCTTGTTGCAACGGTGGCTTTGCTGGCCTGGCACGTATACCACCTGTATCTGCTGGAGCGCTGGCTGCGAACCGGCAAAGGCGGCCCTTTGCCCACCGGTAACGGGCCATGGTCCCAGGTAATCGCACGGATCAAATCTATCGAGCTGCGCGCTCGTGACAATCGACGCGCCTGGGCCAGCCTGGCAAAGGAGATTCGCGCTTCTATCAAGGCATTTCCCGACGGAGGGGTGGTGCTGAACAGGGACCTGGAAATCGTTCGTTGCAACAAAACCGCGCGGCAACTGTTCGGCCTCAAGAAAAGCGCGATCGCGGAGTGCGCATTGACAACCTGGTTCGTCATCCGGACTTTATCCGCTATCTGAAGCACGGCTCGAAGCAGGAAGGCGTTGAAATCCCCGGTCCGGCGAGCGACGACGTCTGGCTGTCCTGTCGCCTCGTTCCATACGGTATGGATCAAAAGCTGCTGCTGGTGCGGGACATCAGCGAGCACATGAAAATAGCCCGGGCCCGCCGGGATTTCGCCGCCAATGCCAGTCACGAACTGCGAACGCCGCTGACCGTCATCGCCGGATATCTCGATGCAATGGCCGAGGATGAAGCCCTGCCGTCCCCCTGGCATGGACCGGTTGCCGATATGCAGGAACAGGCAGGGCGCATGCAGCGACTGGTACAGGACCTGCTTCAGCTGGCCACACTGGAATCCGCTACGTCCTGTTCACGCGAGAATACGGTAGACATTGCCGCAATTTTGCTCAATGCACAGCGCAATGCCCTGGCCCTCCCCGATCGGCCGAAACAGGTTGACCTGGTACTGGAAAGCGATGCCGGTATTCTTGGAGAAGAGTCGGAACTACAGTCCGTCGTTGCCAACCTGGTATCGAATGCCGTGCGTTATACTCCGCCGGACGGGACAATCACGATTTCCTGGCGGACAGACAACAAAGGCGGACACCTGCAGGTCGAAGACACCGGTATCGGTGTGCTGCCCGATGAGATTCCACGCCTCACCGAGCGCTTCTACCGCACTGACAGCGGGCGAGTTCGCCAGCAGGGCGGAACGGGGCTGGGCCTTGCTATTGTGAAACATGCATTGATTCGCCACGATGCCAGGCTGGAAATCAACAGTGAAATCGGCATCGGCAGCCGGTTTACCTGCCATTTCCCACCGGACCGGGTAGCAAGAGGGTGATGCCGTGAATCGTTTTTTACAGCCAAAGGGTACGCAACCGTGCCAGAGAAGAGGATAGCAATGGAATCCGAGCAATTCAGTCGGCATATCTCCAAGCGGTTCAACGAGGAACTGGAAGGCTTGCGAACCCAGGTGCTGCGCATGGGCGGCATGGTCGAGAACCAGTTGGGCAATGCCGTCGAGGCGATCACCACCGGCGACAGCGAGATGGGCCTGCGGGTCGCGAGTCAGGACCACAAGGTTAACGCGCTCGAAGTCGCAATCGATGAAGAATGCAGCCGGGTGCTGGCAACCCGTGGCCCGGCGGCCGCCGATCTGCGCCTGGTCGTTGCGGTGATCAAGGTCATTACGGATCTGGAGCGCGTCGGCGATGAGGCTCAGAAAATCGGTTATCTCGCTTCCCGCCTTGCCAGTGAGCAACAACCGCACGATAACTACAGTGAACTCAGGGCACTTGGCGAGCACGTCCAGACCATGCTGCACGACACGCTCGATGCATTTTCCCGGCTGGATTCCGATGATGCGCTGATGGTGGTCGAGGAAGACAAGCTGGTAGACGAAGCTTACGACCAGATCACCCGCCAGTGCATATCGCTGATGATGGAAGACTCGCGGACCATCCGCCGGTTCATGGATGTCACCTGGGTGGCCCGGGCACTGGAGCGCATTGGCGACCACGCCAAGAATATTGCCGAATATGTCATCTACCTCGTGCATGGCCGCGATATCCGGCACCTGAAACTCGAGCAGGTAAAAGAGGAAATCAGCGGCTGAGTGAATTGGCCGGATGCTGAAATATTTCCTTAACAAAGCCCGTCTAGAATTCCATGACCCTTGTTATTCAGCCGTTTCCGGCGGAGATAGTCATGCTCAGAACATTACAGATCACGGCCCTGTTGACCTTTATAATGGCCATCGGAATGCCCGGCAGCCCTGCCCAGGCCCGGGCAGCCCGCGATTACATCAGCATCGTCGGCTCCTCGACGGTTTACCCGTTTGCAACCGTGGTTGCCGAACAATTTGGCCGTACCACCGATTTCAAGACACCTAAAATCGAGTCCACCGGCTCAGGCGGCGGCATGAAGTTATTCTGCGCCGGCGTCGGCGTGGATCACCCGGATATCGCCAACAGCTCACGGCGCATCAAGCCTTCGGAGATGAGCACCTGCACCGCAAACGGCGTGACGGATATCGTCGAGGTCAAAATAGGCTATGACGGGATCGTGCTTGCCAACTCGGTTGACGCACCTCGCTACGAACTGGGCCTCAGGGATATTTTTCTCGCACTGGCAAAGGATGTGCCCGCCCCCGACGGAACAGAACAACTGGTGCCCAACCCATACAGGAAGTGGAGCGATATCAACCCCGCATTACCCGACAGAACCATCGAAGTACTCGGACCCCCTCCGACCTCCGGCACCCGTGACGCCTTCGCGGAACTGGCAATGGAAGGCGGATGCAAAACATTTGACTGGATCAGGGCGATCAGGAAAACAGACAAGAATCGTTACAAGGGAATCTGCCACGGCATTCGTGAAGACGGCCGCTATGTCGAAGCAGGCGAAAACGATAACCTGATCGTGCAGAAACTTCGGGACAATCCCGACGCGCTGGGCATATTCGGCTTCAGCTTTCTCGACCAGAATGCCGATGTGGTCCAGGGCTCATTTGTCGAAGGCCATGCACCGACCTTCGACGCTATTGCGGCCAGCGAATACCCCGTCTCCAGGCCTTTGTACTTCTATGTAAAAAAGGCACATGTGGACGCCATCCCGGGTATTCGCGGCTACCTTGCGGAATTCACCAGCGATCGGGCCATGGGCGAGGACGGCTATTTGTCGGAGCGGGGTTTGATTCCGCTGTCATCTTCCGAGTACAGCGAGGCAGTCAGCGCGGTAAGCGAGTTGAAAACCCTGCGCCTGGCAACCCACTGAGCCTGATGTACAGTAGCCTGTTCATTTTCCGGCAGATACGGCGGCCTGGCTTCAGGCCGCCGTTTCGCGTTTCCATATAGCGGTTTACCGAATGCGGACATCAACCCTGTTACTGATCCTGGCCACCATGGCAATTGTTGCATTTATGCTCGGGCGGCAGCGCTCGATCGCAGCTGCCGGAGGCTACCGCTCGATTCGGAAACTGCACTCGTTGCCAAAATACTATGGTTACTACACTGCGATCTGGTGCGTTGCTCCCGGGCTGGTAGCGATTGTCCTCTGGCTGGCCATGGCCGATGCACTGATTGTCAGGACTGTCGTCGCGTCTTTGCCGGAGGCCCTGCGCCATGCCCCGGATGCACAGCTCAGCCTGATCATCAACGACATCAAGAACATGGCGGCAGCGCAATTTGTCAACCCGAACCGCGGTGCGGAGTTCGCGGTAGCCGCAGATCTGTACAACAGCCTGCACCAGTCGGCCCGCTGGGTGCTGTCCGGGCTGATCGTGGCGCTCGGCCTGGCGGGATTCGGGCTGGCATGGTTCCGGTTATCGCCCCGATTCAGAGCCCGCAACCGCGTCGAGAGCGTCATCCGGGTGGGGCTGATCGTAGCCTCGATGGTCGCCATTCTGACTACTGTCGGCATCCTGCTGTCCGTTTTGTTCGAAGCCCTGCGGTTCTTCCAGAAGGTTCCGGTCAGTGATTTCCTGTTCGGCCTGACCTGGAGCCCGCAAACCGCTTTGCGAGCCGACCAGGTCGGCTCGTCCGGCTCCTTCGGCATGATTCCGCTATTTGCCGGCACGCTGCTGATTTCGTTCATTGCCATGCTCGTGGCCCTGCCCGTCGGCCTGATGACCGCCATCTTCCTGTCCGAATACGCTTCTGCGTCCATGCGGGCCTGGATCAAGCCGATCCTCGAGATCCTGGCCGGCGTGCCGACCGTTGTATACGGGTACTTTGCCGCTTTGACCGTCGCACCGCTGTTGCGTGATATCGGCTCGCTGGCCGGCCTGGATGTCGCATCGGAAAGCGCGCTGGGCGCCGGGCTGGTGATGGGCATCATGATTATTCCTTTTGTATCGTCGCTGTCGGATGACGTGATCAATGCCGTCCCCCAGGCCATGCGTGACGGATCGTACGGACTTGGAGCAACGCATTCCGAAACCATCAGGAAAGTGGTCCTGCCGGCCGCGCTGCCGGGCATCGTCGGCAGCGCGCTGCTTGCCGTGTCGCGTGCCATCGGGGAAACCATGATCGTGGTTATGGCTGCCGGCCTCGCGGCGAATCTCACCGCTAATCCGCTGCAGGCGGTCACCACGGTCACGGTACAGATGGTTACGCTGCTGGTCGGAGACCAGGAATTCGACAGTGCGAAGACCCTGGCAGCGTTTGCATTGGGCCTGGTGTTGTTTGTCGTGACGCTGTTGCTCAATGTAATCGCCTTGCGGGTGGTCAACAAGTACCGGGAACAATACGAATAGGGAGCGTTATTTGGGCAATTTATCGCAATCACGGGCGCAGACTCTGGAGAAGGTTCGCGCGAGCCTGGCGTTACGCTACCGCAAGGAGCGGCGTTTCCGTTTTTACGGCGCTGCATCCGTAGTTTTTGGCCTGCTGCTGGTGATCCTGCTGTTTGGGTCGATCTTTGGCAATGGATACACCGCTTTCTGGCAGACACAGATGCAGCTGGATATCTATTTCGATCCGCAGATTATCGACCCGGACAACACCGGCGATCCAAAGATCATCGGGCGCGCAAACTTTGCGAAGCTCGCCCGGCACTCTCTCGCCGAACTGTTTCCGGAGGTGAGCGGCAGGCGCGACCGGCGCAGCCTCAACGCCCTGCTCAGCTCGGGTGCCGGTTTTCAGTTGCGGAAAATGATTCTCAATGACCCGGAGCTGATCGGTGAGACGCTGCGATTATGGCTGCCGGCCGATGACGAAGTCGATATGCTGGTAAAAGGCTACGTAGATCGTACGCTGCCACAGGGATCGCGGCGCCTGAAGGACCGGCAGATCGAGTGGATCGATGAGCTTGCTGCACAGGGGCGTATCGAACGGCAGTTCAATACCGCTTTTTTTACTTCGGGCGACTCCCGGGAACCGGAACTTGCAGGAATCGGCAGTGCGGCCAAAGGCTCGCTTTTCATGCTGCTGATCACACTGTCACTGTCGTTCCCGCTCGGGGTGGCGGTGGCTGTCTACCTGGAGGAATTCGCTCCAAAAAATCGATGGTCGAATATCATCGAGGTCAACATCAACAACCTCGCCGCCGTGCCATCGATCGTATACGGGCTGCTGGGACTGGCCGTTTTCATCAACTTCTTTGGCCTGCCCCGGTCCGCCCCGCTCGTCGGGGGACTCGTGCTGACGCTGATGACCCTGCCGACCATCATTATTGCGGCCCGCGCGTCCATCAAAAGCGTACCGCCCTCGGTCCGTGAAGCGGCCCTGAGCATAGGGGCTTCCCGCATGCAGACGATATTCCACCACGTCGTGCCGCTGGCGATGCCGGGAATGCTGACCGGGGCCATCATCGGCATGGCACGGGCCCTCGGCGAATCCGCTCCATTGCTGATGATCGGCATGATCGCCTTTATCGTGGAGATGCCGTCGACTCCTATGGATCCGGCGACCGCCCTGCCGGTACAGGTCTATCTGTGGGCGGACAGCCCGGAACGGGCCTTCGCCGAGCGGACCTCAGCGGCAATCATCGTTCTGCTGGTGTTTCTGCTGGTGATGAATGGCGCTGCCATCTGGCTGCGCAAAAAATTCGAACGCCGCTGGTAACGCACCGACCGACATGCAAAAATTTATGACCACCATGGAAGCAGTCAGGAACGATTCTCCCACAGTCCCGCCATCGACCGTAACGACTGAATTGCCAGCCGTTAAATCTACAGGGAAAACCACTATCGACAGCAAAAAGCACCAGACAGTCGGCGATGTGACAGCATCGAATCCTGTGTTTACGGTGCGTGACTGCAACGTATACTACGGCGAGAAGCAGGCCCTGCAGAACGTGAACCTGGATATTGGCCGTAATGAAGTCGTGGCACTGATCGGACCGTCGGGCTGCGGAAAAAGCACGTTCATACGGTGCCTGAACCGAATGAACGATACGATCGACAGTGCGCGGGTAAGCGGGGAAATCAAACTGTACGGCGAGGACATTTATGCCCGGGATATGGATGTGGTGCTTTTGCGGGCGCGGGTCGGCATGGTTTTTCAAAAACCCAATCCATTTCCGAAAAGCATCTACGAGAATGTGGCCTATGGCCCGCGACTGCACGGCTTGTCCAGCAACCGGGCCGAGCTGGACGAAATCGTACGCGACAGCCTGGAGCGTGCCGGGCTGTGGAATGAAGTGAAAGACCGGCTGGATGACCCTGGTACGGGGCTGTCCGGCGGACAGCAACAGCGCCTGTGCATTGCCAGGACGATCGCGGTCAATCCCGAGGTGATTCTGATGGACGAACCCTGCTCCGCACTGGACCCGATAGCGACAGCGCACATTGAGGATTTGATCGATGAACTGACGGAAAACTATGCCATCGCAATCGTGACGCACTCCATGCAGCAGGCCGCCCGGGTGTCACAGCGTACCGCCTATTTCCACCTCGGCAAACTGATCGAAGTAGATGCAACCAACAAGGTTTTCACCAACCCGGGCCATAAACTGACTGAAGACTATGTAACCGGCCGCTTCGGTTAGGTAATCTTCCAACCTGACCGGATCGCAGCCAGCAGCAGGACGGCTGTCCGGATCTCCATACAGACTCAGGGAGACAAGATGGCCTACTGGTTAATGAAATCCGAACCGGATACCTACAGCATCGACGACCTTCAGCGTGACCGTGTCGAACCGTGGGACGGCATTCGCAACTACCAGGCGCGCAACATGATGCGCGATGATATGCGGGTAGGGGACTCGGCTTTTTTCTATCACTCGAGCTGCGCAGAACCGGGCATTGTCGGAATCATGACCATAGACAGCAAACCCTACCCCGACCCTACGCAGTTTGACCGTCATTCCAAATACCATGACCCCAAAAGCAGCCCGGAGAACCCGCGCTGGCAACTGGTGAACGTCAGGTTCGAACGCAAGCTTGATCGCATCATTCCATTGCGTGAGCTGAAAGCACATCCGGAACTGCAGGACATGGTGCTCAACCGCCGGGGCAACCGCCTGTCGATTATGCCGGTGAGCGATATACACTGGAAACTTATCCTCGGACTCGAATAGCCCGTCATAATCCTGTCGGCGGGCGCTCGCTTGCGCCGTGCGGGAGAGAGTGGAAATGTGCCGTGAAGTCGGCCACACTGGCCCGATCAAGGGCTGTTGGCACAGCCGACCAATAAATCGGGAGAACATATATGAACCGCAAGATCCTGTCGATCCTGTTGGCGCTCGTGATCGCGCCCCCTGTTCTGGCCGACAACCATATCGGTACGCTCAAGCGAATCGCCGACACCGGGATATTCCGTATCGGCTATCGAACGGATGCGCGACCGCTTTCATTTGTCGACGAGCAGGGCGAGCCGGCCGGCTATTCCGTGGATCTGTGCCGGCGCATCGGCGCGGCGGTCAAGGATCACCTGGCCCGCAACGATCTGGAAATAAAGTTTGTCGCCGTCACATCGGAAAACCGCATCACGGCCGTGGAAAAAGGAGATATCGACATCGAATGCGGATCCACGACGGTTACCCTGGGGCGGCAGGAAAAAGTCGACTTCACCCTGATGACATTCGTGACCGGCGGCAGCGTGTTATCGCTGTCGGACAGCGGTATTCGGGCACTCAGTGACCTGGCAGGACGAAAAGTGGCCGCCATTGAAGACACGACATCCTCCGACAGCCTGCGCGCCTTCCTTGACGATAACCTGATCGACGCGCAGATCGTATCCGTTACCAATCGGCGTGAGGCAATGGAAAAACTGAATTCCGGAGAAGTAGACGGCTTTGCCTCCGACCAGATCGTGCTGATCGGCCAGGCACTGGAATCGAAGAACCCCCAGAAATACACACTCACCGAGGACCTGTTTTCCTTCGAGCCATACAGCCTGATGGTGAAGCGGAACGACGCAGATTTCCGGCTGGTCGCCAACCGCGCCCTGGCCCAGATTTTTCGCGCGGGACAATATGTCTCGTTGTACAACAAGTGGATCGGCAAAGTCGGGATTCGACCATCGCCGATGCTCATGGCCATGTACAAGGTGCAGACACTGCCCGAGTAAGGCAGGCCTGCGTTACGACGCAACGGCACCCGGTCGACCGGCAGTAAACCCGGCCTGCCGGTGCGCGCCATTCTGCTTCAGCATGGATTATTCAGCGGTTCTCCAGGCGACCGAAATCCAGGATCCCTGAAGACAGGGGATATCGCTGCCGATAGGCGCGATGAAAGGTATCGCTGTTCGCCCAGAACCCGGGGTCCGTGCGGCGCACACCGTATGCATCGAGCATGTCGCGATAGTCGTCTTCCGTTTCCATGGCGCTGACGGTATCGACAAAATCGGCAAGCCGATTCTCATCCACAACATAGAAAACATTGGGATAGGTGCCGATGAACCCCGGGATTACCGAAAGCGTATCCTCATCGGGCAGGCGATTTTTGTGCTCTTTGAACATCGAGGTCATGCTCGAATGCGCACGGTTGTTCACTATAGTGACATACCGGTCACCCGACGGGCTTTCGATTCGCACGAACGCGATTTCCGGCATTAGCGTTGCCGGCGTGCCCACCAGCAGATGCAGGCGGCTCAGCTCCGCACGTATTCCAGGATCGTCGATTGCAGGCATTGTATGCTCTGCCGGCAGTATTTTATCGAGGCGCCGCGCCAGCATACCGAACAACTCCCGTTTTTCATCATTGGTGCTGTACTCGATCGCCAGGTTCGACACCTTCTCGAAACCTGGCAGCATCACGTAGGCTTTTATTTCATCGTCGACATCCTGATACCAGAGGCCGCGCTCCCGGACGCGGGCGGATTCCGGCAGCAACAGCATGAAGTTTGCCTCGCCTTCCATCCTTAGAAAATCCATGTAAAGACGCGTCACCAGCTGATGACCGATATTGCCATAGACATCGTAGCCGGCCACGAGAAGATAATGGATACGCTCCAGCAGTGAGTAACCGATCAGCCATGCGGTCTTCGGTGTCTGTCCGAGCAGGCCTTTTTCGACGGTCGCACTGTCGAAATGCCTGAATATGGTCAATGCGGCATTGTCGTTGAGACCACCGCCATCCCATATGATATCCAGCGTGATCTCTTCCGACGAACCAAGGCTGTCGATCAGAAACCGATCCCTCTCGGCGAGCAGCTCTTTCTGCTGCTTTTTGTATTTCCTCCAGTGTGTGACCGGCAGGTAGATATCCACATTGCCGGCGGGCAAATCGAGATTTATATCCTGACTGGCAAGGAATTCCTCGATCAGTTCGATTTGCGGTAATTCCGGATCGACGAAAAACACCCAGAAATTGTCGTTGATCACGTCAAGTGCCACCTGGCCACGGCAGACCGCCCCCTTGATAAAGCCCATTATCGTGAACTGGGCCTCGTCCAGCATAAACCGGTACCGCGATCTCACCGGCAATGCGTCAAAGGTGCGAAACGGATTGGATGCATCCTTTTCCGCATAGGATGGCAGCTGCTCGACCTCATACGGCTCATCGATAAACAGGGATTTCCAGCGCTGCATGCGCTGGTCGTCGAGCCGGTAAGGCATATGCGTTTTCGCAACTATGGTGCCGAGCACAGGCTGCAACCTGTAGAAAACCCGATCGACTCCCGGGTCGCCGTACGGGCGGCGGGTTGCTATCAGCTCGACGGGCTCACCGGGCGGGGTCGCCGATCTCACCAGCCTGAAAAAACTTCCCCGGTCCACTTCGGGAAAATACAGATGAGCAAGGTATACATGCTCGAATATATAGCGACTCGCCAGCCGCTCCTTCAGGGTGTTGCCGTTGAGAAATTTCTCCCAACGATCAATCGCACCGGAAAATGCCGGCGATACCGGTGCGCGCGGCGTATAGCGCGCACCCTGCTCCATCCAGCGCATCAGAATTTCCTGTTCCGCCGCCGGCAGACCGGGAAGAGCATAGGGCATCCCCCACAGCGGGTGCTTGCGGGAAAACCGGTCAAAGGTTTCAGACTGCGCGCAAAACTGCTTTCGGTTCAGCGACAGATCGAAACTCTCCGGAAGCCGTCTGACAGCCGGCAGCGGATTTTGCTCCTTGAGCCGCAGCGTCCGGTACATCGTGCCTGCGGAACGATTGGCCTCCGGTGTTGCGCCGTACTCGTTGAGCACCGGATAAAATCCCTTCTCCCGCCACTCCTCTACAGTGTCCGCGTCCTCGAACAACCACTGATCAGCACAACGGCAACAGGCCAGTATTTTCTCGTATTCTTCATCAAGAGCAGCTCTCTTACGGACAGTAGGGACAGCGCCTTCGAGCCTGACCGGGCTAGAACTCGGCGCCGACACCGATCAGCAGTGCAACATCTTCGCTTTGAATGGTATCGACGGGTTCTGTCTCGTAGTTAAAGTCCAGCGATGTATTCAGGTACAGCAGGTCGGTGATCGTATAACGCAAACCGGTGGTCGTCTTGACGCTGACATTCCTGCGCCCGGAAATCGTAGGGATTATGGAGTGATTGTGATACAGCTCCAGGTTGTCACCGAAAAAGTCCTGTCGGTAGCGCAATGCCCATACTGCTACCGAGCTGTTCCTGGACTCCATGCCGATCGTTTCCGCCTGAAACCCGGCGCCAAGCTGAATATTCAGTGAGCGCCGCGGCGTTCTCCATATATCCCGCCCCAACCCGACGCTGGCGATGAGGCGCTTGTCCAATTCAATAATGGGGTCTTTCTCGTAACTCAGCGAAGCACTCAGAAACACCGGATCGAAAAACAGCCAGTTATAATTGTACCTGAGCAGATCCTGTTGCTTGGTCGAAACACCCGCGAGCCTCTACCGGAAAAAGGTGACGTCGGCGATGTGCCTGTGGTCGCCCAGTTTTACACTAGTGTCGGCTCGCCACTTGGTATTCAAAGTATCAGTATTCCCCCTTTTCACGTCCGCCGACAGTTCGATGTTGCTGTCCCAGTCAAACGGATCTTCCGGTTCCTTGAGTTCAAAAAACTGCGCCAGCGGTACTGACATCGATTCCGTTGCCAGCT
>JAJRXW010000273.1 GCA_024276095.1 Gammaproteobacteria bacterium | reverse complement strand
GCCTGCTGGAAACTGCCGGCGAAACAACCGGGGCCACGAAATGACAGTACTGAAAAGCAACCTCGATACGAGCTCCGCGGATTTTCTGGAAAACAGAAAACGAAACCAGGCACTGGTGGACGACCTGCGGGCCAAAGTGGCACTGATTTCCGAAGGCGGAGGAGAGCAGGCGCAGAAAAAACATCTGGCCCGCGGCAAGCTGATGGTCCGTGATCGTATCCGCAAACTGCTCGATCCGGGGTCGCCTTTTCTGGAGCTGTCCCAGCTGGCCGGCTGGGACATGTATTCCAAAGACATCGCATCGGGCGGGATTGTCACCGGTATTGGCCGCATCGCCGGGCAGGAGTGTGTCATCGTGGCCAACGATGCGACGGTCAAAGGCGGAACTTACCTGCCGATCACCGTCAAAAAACACCTGCGCGCGCAGGAAATCGCCGAGACCAACTGCATGCCCTGTATCTACCTGGTCGATTCCGGGGGCGCCTATCTTCCGCTGCAGGACGAAGTGTTTCCCGACCGCGATCACTTCGGCCGGATTTTCTTTAACCAGGCGAATATGTCGGCCAGGGGCATACCGCAAATCGCCATTGTCATGGGATCGTGTACGGCCGGCGGCGCTTATGTGCCGGCCATGTCCGACGAGAGCATCATCGTCAAGGGGGAGGGCACCATTTTTCTTGGCGGGCCGCCGCTGGTAAAAGCGGCGACCGGCGAGGTGGTTTCGGCCGAACAGCTCGGCGGCGCCGATGTGCATTCGCGCACCTCCGGCGTGACGGATCACTATGCGCTGGACGATGCCCATGCCCTGGCGATCGGCCGGCAGATCGTTTCTCATTTAAATCGCCGCAAACCCATGACGGTTGAATGCCGCGAGTCCGTCGAGCCCCTGTATCCGGCTGAAGAGCTTTACGGCCTGGTGCCCGACGATTTTCGCAAGCCCTTCGATATTCGCGAGGTCATCGCCCGGCTCGTGGATGGCAGCGAATTCGCAGAATTCAAGCAGCTTTATGGCACCACGCTGATTTGCGGCTTTGCGCGCATTTTCGGCTACCCGGTCGGTATTCTGGCCAACAACGGCATCCTGTTTTCGGAGTCGGCACTCAAGGGAACGCACTTCATCCAGCTGTGCAGCAAGCGCGGTATTCCGCTGGTGTTCCTGCAGAACATTGCCGGGTTCATGGTGGGCAGCAAGTACGAGGCAGGCGGCATTGCCAAAGACGGTGCCAAGCTGGTCACGGCGGTCGCCAGCACCCGCGTGCCCAAGTTTACGGTCATCGTCGGCGGCAGCTTTGGCGCAGGCAATTACGGGATGTGCGGGCGCGCCTACGATCCGCGGTTTTTATGGATGTGGCCCAATGCACGCATCTCGGTGATGGGTGGCAGGCAGGCATCTGAAGTACTCGGCCAGGTGCGCCGCGATGCGATCGAGGCCCGCGGGGAAACCTGGCCAGCCGAAGAAGAGGCTGCCTTCAAGGTTCCCATCGCCGAGCAATATGAAGTACAGGGACACCCTTATTACGCCAGTGCCCGGCTCTGGGATGACGGTATTATCGACCCGGTCGACACCCGGATGGTGCTCGGGCTGGGTATTTCCGCAGCGCTCAACGCACCCATCGAACCGACGCAGTTCGGCATTTTTCGAACCTGACCCGCATGTTTGACAGGATTCTGATTGCCAACCGGGGTGAAATCGCCTGCCGGATCATGAGGACGGCCCGGCAGATGGGGATTGCCACGGTGGCTGTCTATTCCGAGGTCGATGCCCATGCGCTGCATGTCGAACTGGCAGACGAAGCGATTGCCATCGGGCCGGCACCTGCTGCAGACAGTTATCTTTGCAGTGAGGGCGTGCTCGATGCGGCCCGCCGAACGGGGGCGGAGGCGATCCATCCGGGTTACGGCTTCCTTTCGGAGAATGCGGATTTCGCCCAGGCCTGCCTGGCGGCCGGGGTGCGATTCATCGGTCCCCCGGTCGCAGCGATCCGGTCCATGGGATCGAAAAGCGCGGCCAAAAACATCATGGCAAAAGCCGGCGTGCCGCTGGTGCCGGGTTACCACGGGGACGACCAGGACGAGTCGGTGCTGGCCGGCGAAGCGGAGCGCATCGGCTACCCGGTAATGCTCAAGGCATCCGCCGGGGGCGGTGGCAAGGGCATGCGGGTAGTCGGTTCACCGGGAGAGTTCAAAGATGCCCTGGCGGCGGCAAAGCGGGAGTCGCTCAAGGCGTTTGGCGACGATCGTATGCTGATCGAGAAATATCTGACCGCATCGCGTCATATCGAAGTGCAGGTGTTTGCAGACAGCCACGGAAACTTCGTTCACCTGTTTGAGCGGGACTGTTCCGTGCAGCGGCGGCATCAGAAGATTATCGAGGAAGCGCCCGCGCCCAACATCGACGATCAGCAGCGCTTGGCGATGGGTCGGGCAGCCATCGATGCCGCGCGCGCGGTGGCCTATGTCGGTGCCGGTACCGTCGAGTTCATCGTCGACCGGGAAAATCATTTCTATTTCATGGAAATGAACACCCGTCTTCAGGTCGAGCACCCGGTGACCGAGCTGATCACAGGCCAGGACCTGGTCGAGTGGCAGTTGCGCGTTGCCGCCGGAGAGCCGCTCCCGGTCGAACAGAAGCAGTTATCGGTCAACGGGCATGCCATCGAGGCACGCATCTATGCCGAGGATCCGGACCGGGGTTTCCTGCCAGCGGCGGGCAAACTGGAAGCCATCCATTTTCCCGAAGAAAACCGGCAGGTGCGCATCGATACCGGCGTGCGTACGGGCGATACCGTCACGGTGCACTACGACCCGATGCTGGCCAAGCTTATCGTATGGAATATGGATCGCCGGGGCGCCGTACGGCAAATGCAGTCGGCATTGCGCGATACCCGGGTGACCGGTATCGCCACGAATGTGGATTTTCTTGCCAGGACCATCGGTCGCACGGCTTTCATGACCGGCCGTTATGACACCGGTTTACTCGACCAGTCTGCCGAACATGAGATTCCCGCTCCTCGTACGGCGAACCGGGACCCCGGTTCGCCGTGGAATCTCGGTACGGGCTGGCGAATGAACCAGGATGCCCAGGACAGCAGGGACGACGAGCTGTTCGATCATGACCGCCTGGCCGGCATGCATTCAGGGGCTCCCGGCAGCCTGACTGCACCGATGCCCGGCAAGGTAGTTGCCGTGCTGGTGAGGGAATCCGGGATCGTCGAGGCGGGAACGCCGGTACTGATTCTCGAAGCGATGAAAATGGAACATACCGTGACCGCCCCGATGGCGGGCAAGGTCAGTGCGATCCATTTTTCGCCGGGTGACCTGGTGGACGACGGCGCCGAGCTGTTGACTATTCAGCCCGTGTAATACTTTCCGGCTGTTCAGCCAGGGTAATTTCCTTCAGCAGCCGTCTGGCGTGGTAAACCTTCTCCAGCGCCTCGAGCATGACCTGTGGATGAACCGCAACACTGCGGTTCAGTTTTGCGTCATACCAGTAGTCGCCGCCAATGGAGTGGATGTTTCCGTCAAATATCAGACCGGCGAGATTGCCGTGCCGGTCGATCACCGGGCTGCCGGAATTGCCTCCGGTAATATCGGTCGTCAATGACTGGTTGAAACGCGTCTCCATGTTCAGTTTCCCGCGGACCGCCAGCCAGCTGTCGGGCAGCCGGAACGGATCGCTGCCTGTGGCGCGCTCGAACAGCCGCTGCGTCGTCGTGAAAGGCTTGACCGGTTTGCCGCGTTCTATCCAGCCTTTGACACTGCCATAGCTCAGCCGCAGCGTGAAGCTTGCATCGGGGTAGGTATCGGTGCCCTCGGTTTCGAAGCGCCGTTTGGCGATCTGTTCTTCGGCCCGGCGGATGACGGCTTCCACTTCATTTTCGTAGCGCCTGTGCAGGGCGCGACCCTCGGCATCGATTGACAGTGCCAGCTGGATCATCGGGTCCTCGCTGGTTTCAATTGCCTTGATCCCTCCTACCCAGTGCAGTTCCCGGTATTTCGGATCGGCAAGCTGTGTGCCCTCGACGAGTTCTGTGGCCAGTTCATCGGGCGACCGGTTGCCCAGTACCTGTTTGACAAACGGATCGTCCGGTCCCAGCAGTTCGCGCATCTTGTCGAGCGAAAAAGACAGGCGCTGTTGTTCGAGAACGGGATAGATCGGACGGGCGGCGACGATTCGCTGTCTCATGCCCGGCAGGGCGGGTTCGACGTAGGCCCGGAGCCGCTGTGAATCGGGCTTCTCCCGCTCCATTGCGACCCGCACGAGGGCACGTGCATAGTTGAACAGGCTGCTCTGCAGGCCGGCGGTCTGTTCGATAAACAGGTAACGCAGATAGAATGTGTCGAAGCTGGCCAGCGCGGTCTCGATATCTTTCCATGGCGCGCCATCCGCATCGCGCAGCGCGGTCTCCTGTTTTTTCTTGGCCGCCATGAATGCATCGCTCATCAGTACGAGCTGCTGGTTGCGGCGAACTTTCAGAACATTCTCGATAGCCTGCAGCGGCGCCTGGACAATGCGGTGATTTTCTTCGCCCTGGGTGGCCAGCTGGATCATGCGGCCGCGCAATTCGGAATAGCGCAACAGCCAGTTGGGCAATACATTGTCGCGCAGGTGTTCAAGCTGGGCGACCGTCAGCAGCCGCTCGGTCGAACCGGGATGTCCGGCAACCAGTACCAGTTCGCCTTTATCGGCTCCCTCCGCCCGCCAGGGCAGATATTCGGGCGTGTGTGCGGGCCGGCCGTGTTCATAGACGCGCAAAAAGGCCATGTCCAGTGACCACCTGGGGAAATTGAAGTTGTCGGGGTCGCCGCCAAATGCAGCAACGCTGACTTCCGGTGCGAACACCAGCCGCACGTCTTCGTAACGTTTGTACCGGTAGAGAAAATACTGTCCGCCGTTATAGAGATTGACCGATTCGCAATATACCTTTTGTCCCTGTGTCTCCGCCTGCTGTTCACAGTCTTTCTCCAGACGTGTCAGCGTTGCCTTGCGCGCTTTGTTGGCCTCACTCTGCTCTTTTTCGTCACTGGCGGCCAGTACCTCGGCGGTAATATCCCGGGTCCCGATCAGGACAGACACCTGCTCGGCTTCGCAGCGTTGTTCCTGGTCGGCCTTTTTTGCGTAGAATCCCAGTGCGTCGAGATCCTGTTCAGCGGTGGAGTGCTGGCTCAGGCAGGTCCGGACACAATGGTGGTTGGTCAGCACCAGGCCGTTTTCCGATGCGAACGATCCCGTGCAGCCGCCTTCGAGCCGGGTGGTCGCCAACCGTACATGGTCCAGCCAGGCATCGGTGATCGATGCGCCATACTGGCGTTCCACGGCGGCCTTCGGGAAATTGTCCAGCGTCCACATGCCTTCTTCGGCATTTGCGGCAGTACAGCAAAAGAGTATCGTTATGATCGACGCAGTTCGATTCAGCATTGGCTTTTCCGAGGTAATTCGATGCCCGATTCTGGCAGTTTAAGGCAGTCTTTGCACTCGCGCGGACCTTTCGATGTCGTGATCATCGGCGCCGGCCACAACGGGCTGACCTGTGCCGCCTATCTTGCACGTGCCGGGCTGAAAACGCTGGTCCTCGAGCGGCGGGATCTCATCGGCGGCTGTTGCGTGACCGAGGAACTCTGGCCGGGGTTTCGCCTGTCGCGGGGTGCCTATGTGGCCGGGTTGCTGCGACCGGCGGTGATCAGCGAACTCAGGCTCGCCGATACCGGTTTGCATTTTCTGTCCCGCGACCCGTCATCGTTTTCACCGCTCCCGGACGGACGCGGTCTGTTGCTGGGTTATGACCAGCAGGCCTGCTGCGATGAGATTCGTGCGTTCTCAAAAAAAGATGCGCAACGCTACCCGGACTACGAAGCTTTTCTGGATCAGGTTGCCGATGCCATCGACCCTTTGCTCGATGAGCCGCCGCCGGATGTCTCCGGGCTGAAGTTTGGCACCATAAGAACAGGCCTGAGCCTGTTGTGGCGCGTACGCAGGCTTGGGCTGGATATCCCCAGGGCGCTGTCGCTGCTGCTCGGGCCGGCGGCACCCTGGGTTTCTTCCTGGTTCGAAAGCGAGCCGCTGCGCACGACGCTGGCAACGGATGCCATCATCGGTGCCTGGGCCGCCCCGTCGTCACCCGGTACCGGCTACGTGCTGTTTCATCACGTGATGGGCGAATCCAACGGTCAGCGCGGTGTCTGGTCCTATGCCCGTGGTGGAATGGGTGCGATCTCCGCTGCGCTGGCGACCGTCGCACGCGGTCACGGCGCGCAGATACAGTGCAACATGCCGGTTGCCTCGGTACTGGTGAAGAATCGCCGGGCCGCCGGCGTCGTGCTCGAGGACGGTACCGAGATCCCGGCAGCCACGGTGATCTCCAATGCGGATCCGAAGGTGACTTATCTCGGCCTGCTTGAGCGCGGCGTCATTGCCGATGAAGTATGCGATGCCATGCAGCAGCTTGATGTGCGCAGTCCGGTGATGAAAATCAATGTCGCGCTGGATCGTCTGCCGCAATTTGCCGGCCGGCCAGGCGATGGTCCTCATCAGTGTGGCACGTTGCATATGGGCGCGATGAGTCTTCAGCAGCTCGAGGACTCTTTCATCGCTGCGCAGCGGGGTGATCTGCCGGAGCGGCCGATGATCGAGATGACCATCCCGTCCACACTGGACGATACGCTCGCGCCACCGGGCAGGCATGTGGCCACGCTGTTCGTTCAACATGTGCCCTATACCCTGCGGGATACCTGCTGGGACCGGGAGCGGGACGCGTTCGCAGACCGGGTATTTGCGCTGGTGGACGAAGTTGCTCCCGGATTCAGCGCTACGGTGTTGCACCGCGATATCCTCGCACCACCCGATCTGGAGCGGGTATTCGGGATTTCCGGCGGGAATATTTTTCATGGCGCCATGAGCCCGGATCGCCTGATGTTCATGAGGCCCTTGCCGGGGCTGGCCGATTACGCAACGCTGCTGGCCGGATTGTACCTTTGCGGGGCAGGCACCCATCCCGGCGGCGGAGTCATGGGTGCCTGTGGCCGCAACGCGGCCGGGAAGGTACTGAGTGATCTGAAGCGCTGATTCAGGCAGAATGCGCCGCCATGAAGCAGATCACTGAAATCGAACCCAATGTCGACCTGATCGAGCAGGACGGGCGAAAATTCTACCTGGTCGGCACGGCTCATGTCAGCGACAAGAGCGCGGACCTGGTCGAGCGGGTCATTCGCGAACGACAGCCGGACACCGTTTGTCTTGAGCTGTGCGAGGCGCGGCACGATGCGCTGTCGAGTCCCGACCGGTGGCGGGAGACGGATATCTATTCGGTGATCCGCAGCGGGCGTGCATACGTGCTGATGGCGCAGTTCGCGCTGGCGGCATTCCAGAAGAAGCTTGCCGACGAGCTTCGTATCCGCCCCGGCGAGGAAATGCTGCGCGCCATGGCCGTTGCCAAAGAGCTGGGGCTGAAAATTTCCCTGGTTGACCGGGAAGTACGCACTACTCTCAAACGTGCATGGGCAAAGGCCGGTTTCTGGTCGTTGCTGAAGATCGCCGGATCGCTGTTCACTTCGCTGTTCAGTGACGAGAAGATTACCGAAGAAAATATCGAGGACCTCAAGAAAACCGATGAACTGGCCATGATGATGGATGAGTTCTCCGGTTTTCTGCCCGGTGTCAAGGAAGCGCTGATCGACGAGCGCGATCAGTACCTGGCGGCCAGGATTCTGGCTTCACCGGGGGACACGGTGGTCGCTGTTGTCGGTGCGGGCCATGTACCGGGCATCCGGCAGGTGTTCGGAACCGATATCGATGTTGCCGCCCTGGAAGAGCTGCCACCGCCGAAGAAAAGCCTCAAAGTCATCGCCTGGGGCGTGCCGGCCCTGGTATTCGGCCTGGTGGTGGCCGGGTTTGTCGTTTCAGGGCGGGAAACCAGTGAGCAGATGGTGATCGCCTGGGTGCTGGCCAACGGTATCGCCGCCAGCATTGGAACGATCATTGCTTTTGCGCACCCGCTGACCGTTGTTACAGCGTTTCTGGCAGCCCCGCTGACCTCGCTGAACCCGACCATTGCCGCCGGCTGGGTTTGCGGTCTGACCGAGGCATGGGTGCGCAAACCGCGGGTCAGGGATCTGCAGAATATTGCCACGGATATCACATCTGTCAGGGGGCTCTGGGGTAACCGGGTGTCCCGTGTGCTGCTGGTCGTGATACTCGCCAATCTCGGCAGCAGTATCGGCACATTCGTTGGCGTAGGATGGGCGGTATCTTTACTCGGCGGATAGGCCGCGCAGTCAGCACATGTTTCCGGTAAGCGACGACAATCCGAGTTTGCTGACGCCCTGGGCGACCCTGGGCATTATCGCCCTGAACGTGCTCACCTGGGTGCTGGTGCAGGGGCTGGGAACAGAACCCGCACTGGCAAAATCGGTGTGCACGCTGGGCCTGATTCCCGGAGAGCTGCTCCAGACCGTTCAACCGGGCACGCATTTCCCTGTTGGCGGCGGCCTGATCTGTACGCTCGGGGATACGCCGAACTGGTCGACACTGGTGACAACGCTGTTCATGCATGGCGGCTGGATGCATCTGATCGGCAATATGTGGTTCATGTGGATTTTCGGTAACAATGTCGAAGATGCGATGGGGCATCTGCGTTTCATCGTGTTCTACCTGCTGGTCGGTCTGATTGCATCGTTGATTCAGATCATTGCCAGCCCGAATTCGGCGGTGCCCGTGGTCGGTGCATCCGGGGCGATCGGCGGCGTGATGGGCGCGTATATCATGCTGTATCCGCGCGTCAATGTGCACATGTTCATATTTCTGGTGATCTATATGACCACCATCGCGGTTCCTGCCATCTACATGCTGGGTTACTGGTTCCTGATACAGCTGATCGGCGGCATCGGTTCATTGGGCGCTCAGACCGGCGGCGTCGCCTTCTGGGCGCATGTCGGCGGTTTCGTGGCCGGTGCCGTTCTGGTGCTGTTTTTCAAGAACCCGCGTCTTCTGGAGCGGCACCCGTACTATGGCTGGAAGCAGAAGAACTCGGCAACGGATGCCTGGCGTCAGATCAACTGACCCGTCCTGACGATAATCCCGGGCAGGGCCTCGATATCCTCTGCCGAGGTACGGAAGTTCACGATGCAGGCCCGCAGCACATATTTTCCATCGATGACGGCATTCGATACGTAGGCCTCACCACCGGTCTGCAGCCGGATCATCAATTGCCTGTTGAGCTCGTTGAGTGCCTGTTCGGCCTGTTCGGTTCCGGTGGCCAGGTGTTCGGGTACATAGCGGAAGGTCGTAATACTCAGGTTCTGCGTACAGGCCTCGAGTTCAGGGTGTTCATCGCAGAGCCTGAACAGCTGTTTCGCCAGTGCGATGTCGTCCCGGATCATCTGTACCTGGCCGTTTCGACCGACGTGGCGCAGACTCAGCCAGACCTTCAGTGCCCGGAATCCACGGGTGTTCTGCATGCCGTGTTCGAAGTAATTGATGCCGGGTTCGTCATCCGAGCTGTCGTGGCTGTCCAGGTTGTAGTACACGGGACTGAAGCTGAATGCATCGGGCAGCGTTTGTGCATTTTTTACCAGTGTACAGGCGGCCTCTTTCGGGCAATACATCCATTTGTGCGGGTCCAGGGCCAGGGAGTCGGCGAGCGCCAGTGCTTTTAGTGCTGCCGGTGCTTCGGGGAGCGCGGCTGCCGGCGCACCATAGGCGCCATCGACATGAAACCAGAGATTGTTTTGTTCGCAGATGGCCGCAATTTCGGGTAATGCATCCACGGCACCGGTGCTGACACTGCCCGCCGTGCCCACGACGATAAACGGCCGGCAGCCGTTCGAGCGATCTTCTTCGATGTGTCCTTGCAGGGCATCCAGGTTCATGCGCTGCAGATGGTCGGTCTCGACCCATCGCACGGCATCCACACCCAGGCCGGATATGTCCGCTGCTTTCTGGATCCAGGTGTGCGTTTCCTGCGATGCGTAGGCGGTCAGCCGCCGCGGTTCCGCATACAGCCCGTCTGTGCGGATGTCCCAGTCCGCACGGGCCTTGCGTGCCGCCATGAAGCCGAGAAAATTCGCCATGTTGCCGCCGCTGACCATCCCCCCGCCGCCATCGACGGGATAACCGATCATCTCGGCAATCCAGCGGATAGTCTGCGCTTCGATCTCGGTTGCGACCGGCGACAGGTCCCACTTGCCCAAGTTCGGATTGACCGCGGCGGCCAGCAGATCGGCCAGCGCACCGATGGGTGCACCGGATGAAGTGATGTAGCCGAGAAACTTCGGATGGCCGTTGTGCAGAGAATGATCGAACAGCAGTTCGCTTACTTCGTCGAGCAACTCGCCTGCCGGTGTTCCCCCGGCGGGAATGCCGTTGCGCCCCAGCAGGTCGCGCACGATCCGGGGCGACTCGCCGGGCGTGATTCGCCGCTCGGGCAGCGAATCGTAAAACCCGGCAATCCGGTCCACCAGTTCGTGGCCGATTGCCCGGAATTCCTCGCCGGACATATTCAGGGGTCTTTTTGCCATACGATAAGATATCATGCCCGCCCCATGAACGAGCAAGCACTACAATCCGATTTGTTACGCGAGGTGGCGCAGCGTCGTACGTTTGCGATCATCTCCCATCCCGATGCCGGCAAGACCACGCTGACCGAAAAGCTGCTGCTGTTCGGTGGTGCGATCCAGGAGGCAGGTGCCGTCAAGGCGCGCCGTGCCGCCCGGCATGCGACTTCGGACTGGCTGGAAATCGAAAAGCAGCGCGGCATCTCGGTCAGCAGTTCCGTGATGCAGTTCGAGTACCAGGGGCAGACCATCAACCTGCTCGACACCCCCGGCCATGAGGATTTCTCGGAAGATACCTACCGGGTGCTGACCGCCGTCGATGCTGCCGTGATGGTTATCGATGCCGCCAAGGGCGTGGAAAAGCAGACCATCAAACTGCTGGAAGTCTGCCGCCTGCGTAACACGCCCATTATCACCTTCGTCAACAAGTTCGACCGCGAGGTGCGCGGCCCGCTGGATATCCTCGAAGAGGTCGAGGAAACCCTGAAAATTGACTGCGCCCCAGTGACCTGGCCGATCGGCATGGGCAAGACCTTTCGCGGCGTGTTTCATTTGTTGAGTAACCGCCTGATGCGATTCACGCCGGGCGGGCAAAAACGCGACCAGGAGAGTGAGCTGATCGAGGATATCGAAAATCCCCGGCTGGACGAACTGTACCCCGGTGAAATCCCGACCCTGCGAGAGGAGGTCGAACTGATTCGCGGCGCCAGCTCGCCGTTTGACCGGGAGCTGTTCCTCGCCGGGCTGCAGACCCCGGTTTTTTTCGGCTCGGGCATCAACAACTTCGGCGTGCAGGAAATATTGCAGGCCCTGCTGGACTGGGCGCCGCCACCACAGCCCCGCGATGCCGCCTGCCGGGCAGTGGCGCCGGCTGAAAAACCGTTCAGCGGATTCGTGTTCAAGATCCAGGCCAATATGGACCCCAGGCACCGCGACCGGATAGCTTTTCTGCGGGTCTGCTCGGGACGTTACCGGCCGGGGATCCGGGTGCAGCATTTGCGTCTCGATCGCGAGATGCGTATCGGCAACGCGCTGACCTTCATGGCCAATACAAGGGTGAAAAGCGAGGCCGCCGTTGCCGGCGACATCATCGGCATTCACAATCACGGCCAGTTGCAGATCGGCGATACGCTGTCGGAGGGTGAGGCGCTGAACTTCAGGGGGATTCCCTATTTTGCGCCGGAGCTGTTCGTTGCCGCCCGATCCCGCGATCCGTTCAAGACCAAGCAACTGGTCAAGGGGCTGCGGGAGCTGGGAGAAGAGGGTGCCGTGCAGGTGTTTACCAACGATCTGGGCAGGTTGTTGCTGGGCGCCGTCGGGCAACTGCAGTTCGATATTGTGGCGCACCGCCTCAAGGGCGAATACAAGGTCGATGCAATCTATGAGCCCGTGCAGATTTATACCGCCCGCTGGCTGCATTTTCCGGACGAGGAAACCAGGAAGCAGTGCCTGGCCCGCGAGACGGCATCGATTGCCAAAGATGTCGACGGCAACCCGGTTTACCTGGCCACCAACAAATACAATTTGGCACTGGCCGAGGAACGCTGGGAAACGGTAGAGTTCCGCAATACCCGCGAACATGGAGAGGTTTTGTGAATGCCCTTGCCCTGCTTTTGACCGCCTTGACTGCCGTACAGGGGCAGGCCGTTCGGTTGACCGTGCCCGCCGAACCGGGGCTGCAGTCGGTTACCGTTGAATGGTCGGACCGGGTCAAGCCGCTCGCCCGCGATGAGGATGGCTGGTTCACGGTCATCGGTGTCGATCTTGGCGCAAAACCGGGTCAACACGCCGCCGACCTGCTCTACACTTATACCGACGGCCGAACCACCCGGGCGACGCAACAGATCACCGTCAAGTCAAAGGAATACCCCACCACACGCCTGACCGTCGAACCGAAGTACGTCGAACTCAGCGCCGAAAACCAGGAACGGACTGCTCGCGAGCGCAAGGAGATCGGTGCCGTGTACTGGAAAATCACGCCACAGGCGTACTGGACCGAACCCTTCGAGGTGCCCATTCCGGGCATCACCGGCGGGCGCAACTTCGGTCACCGCCGGGTGTTCAACGATCAGCCCCGTGCGCCTCATTCGGGTGCCGACCTGACGGCGACCACCGGCACCGAAATCCATGCCAGCAACCGCGGCAGGGTGGTGCTGGCCAAAAACCTGTTTTTCAGCGGCAACGCGGTGTTTATCGACCATGGCCTGGGCGTCTACACGGTGTATCTGCACCTGTCCAAAATCCTGGTGGAGCCGGGCACCATGGTCGAGCGCGGTGCGGTAGTCGGTCTGGCAGGCGCGACCGGCCGGGTGACCGGTCCGCATCTGCACTGGGGCGCCCGGATACAAAATGCCCGGGTCGACCCGTTCTCCCTGATTGACTGGAGCCTATGAGGCTTTCTGCAGTTTGCCCGGCATCAGCGGTATCGTTTCGAGCACCCAGTTCTTCGAGGTGCGCCGTTCCGGGCTGGGAATCGCATAGGCGACGTCGCCTTCCAGGCCGCGGATTTTCACCCGGTCGATGCGCCAGCCCATATCTTCCCATTCCTGCAGATACTGCCGGTAACGCACTATCGGTTTGTCCGACGGCACCAGCACCTCTTTAGTCGTGGTGTGCGGTGTGCGCACCGGGTTCAGGGACTCGACGATCTCGATATCTTCCTGCGCGATTTTCATGTTGATATCGATGATGCGCTGATCGTTCTCTTCTTCCATCATGAAGCAGCGCATGTTGACGAAAAAGATCCGCGTGTTGTTTTCATCGATGGGCGCTTCGAAGAAAAACTGGTGGAACTTCTTGGTATCCGACATCCTGATACGGGTGATCAGCGTGTTCGGGCCGTGGTGTTCCGAGCCGGCCTTGGTGCTGCCTTCGCCGAGTTTCAGCGTGGCTTTGGACTGATCGGCATAGCCGCCATAGCTCATGATGAACTTGCTGCCCCAGGGCACCACGTCTTCGACCACCATGGGCTGGGTTTTCAGTGTTTCTGCGATCGTGGGACCGCCCTGGGCCGGATGAACGAATTCGTTGTGTGCGGCATCCAGGCCGTTCTCCACCGAGCGCTCGTAATAGCATTTCACATCGAACACGACCAGCTTGTTGGCCCGCCAGCCTTCCGCCTCGAACTCCGGAACGTCATACAGCGGCGGGCGCTCTTCTTCGGGCAGGTCACCGAGAAAGGCAAACACGATGCCGTATTTTTCCTGAACCGGGTAGCTGTCGACCTTGGCCCGTGCCGGTGGGCCCTGTTCGTCCGCAATGGTCGGGATTTTTTTGCATTTTCCGTCACCGCCGAACTGCCAGCCGTGATAGGGGCAGATCACGCATCCGTCCTTGACCTCGCCCGTGCCCAGGGATCCGCCACGGTGAATGCAGGTATCGCTGAGTACATGGGGCGTACCCTCCCCATCGCGGAAGGCTACGAACTTCACGCCCAGTATTTTTACCTGCAAAGGCTTGTAGCTGGTGATTTCCTCGCTCGTACCGACGGGGTACCAGAAATTTATATACATTCGACTTGTTCCTCGTCCTTATTCGTATCCGAACCACTGATTGTACCAAACGAACACATCAATAGAGCATGGGCCATATCGTGTTCGGTCGGCGACGCTATCAATACGATATGTCCGGAGCCCGGCGCAAGCGCCATCTGCTCTCCTGTCTGACTGGTGATCGACCCGAGCCGGAAACGGGTATTGCCCGAGGGGGTCATCAGTTCCATCTCGTCGCCGACGGCAAAGCGGTTTTTCACATCTACTATCAGCATGCCGTCTTCGGCGCCGATGATTTCACCGGCAAAGCGCTGCTTCGTCGCCGTCGAATTGCCCTGTTCGTAGTTCTGCAGTTCATCACGTACATGCCGGCGATAGAAGCCCTCCGTGTATCCCCGGCTGGCGAGACTCTCGAGATCATCCATCAACTGCAGATCGAGCTCCCTGCCTGCCGCTGCGTTGACAATCGCCTGGTGATAGACCTGCGCCGTCCGCGCCGCATAGAAATAGGATTTGGTTCGTCCTTCGATTTTCAGCGACTCGATGCCCATGTCCATCAGCCGCCGGACATGCTGCACTGCGCGCAGGTCCTTGGAATTCATGATGTAAGTGCCGTGCTCGTCTTCATAGGCCGGCATCAGCTGGTCGGGCCGGCCGCGTTCCTGCAGGAGATAAACCTGGTCGGTGACCACATCGCCTTCCATGGTGGTTTTTGCCTCGTGGGCCTGGTACTTCCAGCGACAGGAGTTCGTACACGCACCCTGGTTGGAATCCCGGTGGGTCATGTAGCCCGACAACAGGCAGCGTCCCGAATAGGCAATACACAATGCGCCGTGTACGAAGACCTCGAGTTCCATGTCCGGGCACTGCTGGCGGATTTCCTCGATCTCGTCGAGCGACAGTTCACGGGACAGGATGATCCGTTTCAGTCCCAGCGACTGCCAGAATTTCACGGCGGCATAGTTCACGGTGTTGGCCTGCACGGAAAGATGCACCGGCATGTCCGGCCAGCGCTCCCGGACCATCATGATCAGCCCCGGGTCCGACATGATCAGCGCATCGGGCCCCATGGCGATCACCGGTTCCATATCGGCCAGATAGGTGCGCACTTTATTATTATGCGGGGCGATATTGCTGGCGATGTAAAAACGCTTGCCCAGCCGGTGCGCGCCGGCCACTGCCTCGGCGATTTTTTCTATTTTGCTGAACTCGTTTTCCCGCACCCGCAGGCTGTAGCGGGGCTGGCCTGCATAGACCGCATCCGCCCCATAGGCAAACGCGTAGTTCATGGCCTTGCGGCTGCCGGCGGGGGAGAGGAGTTCAATCGACATGGTGTACCATTCTACCCGAGTGACCGCACCATACCTCTCAAAAACGAAACTCATCTCCGGATGGCAGTGCACCCGGCGCCTGTGGCTGGAGGTCAACGCACCCGATGAGCAGGCGATCTCCGCTGCAACCGGGCAGATTTTCGCCACTGGCCATGAAGTCGGCGAGGTTGCCCGGACTCTCTGGCCGGGCGGCTTGCTCATCGGGTACGACCATGAGCCGGGCGCGGCGCTGCAGGAAACGCAGGAGCTGCTCGCCCGGCCGGGCCCGCTCACGCTTTTCGAGGCCACTTTTCAGGCCGATGGTGTACTGATCCGGACAGATATTCTCGAAAGAAGTACCGAAAACGAACTGCGCCTGGTGGAAGTCAAGGCATCGACCAAAGCCAAGCTTTATCACCGGCTGGATTGCGCCATTCAGTACCGGGTACTGGAGCAGCTCGATATGGCACCGGGCCGCGTCGAGCTCGCCTACGTCAATAACGAATTCGTCTACGGCGGTGCAGGAGACTACCGGGGCCTGTTTGCTTTCGAGGACCTGACCGGTCATGTCCGGACGCTGTTGCCGCAGGTGCCGCGCCTGATCGAAAAGATGCGCGCCACGCTCGCCGGGGACGAGCCGCCCATCGCACCGGGCCG
>JAJRXW010000006.1 GCA_024276095.1 Gammaproteobacteria bacterium | reverse complement strand
CCGGGCGAATATTGCCTTCGACCAGGCGATGATCGACGCCCACCAGGAACAACTCATCCCGGATACGATTCGCTTCCTGCAGTTCCCCCCGACCGCCTTGATCGGACGTCATCAGGCCCTGAGCCGCGAGCTGAATCTTCCTCACTGCCATGCCAACGGAATCGGTACCGTCAGGAGAATCACCGGGGGCGGAGCGATTTATCTCGATGAAGGGCAGCTGGGATGGGTGCTCGTTTTCCACCGCGCGACGCTGAACTCATACCTGGGTTCGGCCCCGGGTTTGGCCCCTGGTTCGGCCCTGGATTCGAAACCGGGTTCGAAACCGCGCCCGGCAACCGGCGTAGTCACCTTGTCCGACCTGTCGCGGGGAATATGCGAAGCGGTCGCTGCCGGTCTTGGCGGACTGGGAATCGATGCCCGCTACCGGCCACGTAACGATATCGAAGTCGACGGCCGCAAGATCAGCGGGACAGGCGGGCTGTACGACGGCGATACCATTCTTTTCCAGGGCACGGTGCTGATCGATATGAACCCCCGGCACATGATGGCGGCGCTGCGCGTGCCCGAGGCGAAACTGGCAAAACGCGACCTCGCCTCCACGGCACAACGTATCGTAACGCTGGCCGAATTACTGGGCGACAAGAGGCCCTCGCTCGATGACGTCAAAAAAGCGCTCCTGCAGGGCTTCGCCGACAAACTCGGCATCGAACCGGTCAGCGGCCGCATTACCGAAACCGAAGAATCCCGCACACAGCAACTGCTGGAGGAAGAAATCGGGACGGATGAGTTCGTCGCGGAAATCGACAACCCGGATGCCGAACCGCTGCTGCGTGGAGAACACAGCAGCGCCGGCGGCACGGTCACCACGTACCTGAAACTGGACGGCCCGCAACGCGACCGAATTCACACCGTACTGATCACCGGCGACTTTTTCGTCACCCCGCCGCGCGTCATCCTGGACCTGGAAGCACGCCTCAAAGGCATTCACACCAGCAATATCGAAGCAACCATCAACCGGTTTTTCACCGATACCAACATCGACACGCTCAGCGTCTCGCAAACCGATTTCCAGCAATCAATTCACTCCGCATTGGGGTCGGACCTCGACAACTGATTGTTTCAACTGTTTTTTTCCGCAATATATGCCAATAATCAGGCCTTAAAGGCCCGTTTTTGGGCATGAAATGGCATTGTTAAGGGCTGATACGCCATGAAAGTTCTATCCGTTGTTCAACACACCTCTGCCGAGTACCTGGGCCTGCTGGAGGACCATTTTGAAGGCCGGCAAATACGGTTCAAATACTGTCGTCCTTTTACCGAAGGCGTCGAGCCACCGGAACCGGACGCGGTGACGGATGCGCTGGTACTGCTCGGCGGCGGGCCATGGGGAAGCGCCGGCAGCCGGGACGTGCCGACGCTTGACCGGGAGATAGCGCTGGCCCGCCATTGCCTCGAACAGGACAAACCGGTGATCGGAATCGGGCTGGGCGCCCAGATACTCGCGATTGCCGGGGGCGGCCGGTCGATCCCTCACCCGCTGGAGTTCACCGTGGGCGAGGCCACAAGAATCGACAGCAATGCCCTGAATGGCTACCTCCCTGAGCGCTACCCGCTCGCCATCTACATGCGCGATCGACCGGATCCGCCCGCCCATGCCGATATCCTGGCCGAAGACCGGGACGGCCGCCCCGCGCTGTGCCGGATCGGCGACAAGGCCTTCGGCTTCAGCGGCCACCCGGGCCTCAAACCCGCGATGATCGAGGACCTGATCATGGAATTTGCCGAATCCCCCGAAAACATCGCCCCCACGCTGGAAAAGCTTCGCCAACTGACAACCCGGCTCGAGGATGCCCTGGTTGCGACAATGACCGGCCTCATCCAGCAGACCCGGTTAATGGGGCCCGCCCCTTAAGTTCCCGGGCTCGTTGTCACGGAGCAGACGATATATTAGGATATGCTAATAGGTGAGATTGCGATTCAGACGGGGGAGCAGCTTCATGGCCGATAAACTCACGATCATCATGGCGAACACCGATCCTCGCAATGGTGAGGAACTGGGCGCGCCGATCTTTCAGGCTTCGGTCGCAGCGGCAATGGAATATGAAGTCGATGTGATTTGTACCGCGACATCCGGGCGACTGATGAGAAAGGGAGTCGCATAGAACCTGTTCGTCAAGGAAGGTTCACCCAAGTCGGTTTACGACTTCATCAAGGATGCTCATGAAGCCGGCGTAAAATTCTACTGTTGTTCCCCCAACCTCGATCTGTTCGACATGACCGAAGACGACCTCATTCCGGAATGCTCGGGTATCGTAGGCGGCGCCTACCTGATCGAGGAAATCATGGAAGGTGACGGCAAGGTACTGACCTACTGATCGGAGTCTTGGATGGAATCAGCTACCGCGACGCGCATTCAGGAACATATCGGTGACCCGGTATCGGATTCCCCCGAAGTCGGGCGCGAAAAGCTGGAAGAAATTTTCCAGGACATCCAGTCGGACTTTCGCTTCGATCACGAACTCAACGGCTGCCTGAACTGCGGGATTTGCACTGCAACCTGCCCTGCCGCGCACTACTACGATTTCAGTCCGCGGGAAATCGTCCAGCTTTTATGGACCGAAAATCTCGAGGGTATCTACGATGCGATGCAGGAAAAAATCTGGGCCTGCGCGCAATGTTACACCTGTGCCGCACGCTGCCCGTTCGACAATTCTCCCGGCGGGCTGATCATGCTGATGCGTGAGACCGCCATCAAGCACGGCATGGAGTCGGCCAGGAATGTCCTGCGCCCCTTCAGCCGCGTCATGCTGAAACTGATCTCGACAGGCAACCAGCTATCACCGGACATGATCACTGCGGACGGCTTCGCGGACTGGGGCCCCAACGTGTCGAAGATCGATGCTCCGCTGGAGATTCTGCGCAAAGCGATCCCCATGCCAACGCTCAATACCACCAAGACCGCCTGGGAGGTCAACCTGAAAACCTCGGTCGAGCTCTACACGATATGGGAGGAAACCGGCGTTCTGGATCAACTGGAAACAATCGATGAAAATCTTTTTGACGTCATCACCGACATCATGGACGAGAGGCGCGATGACCTGGATGACTGGCTCGAAGAACAGGAAAACGACGATGACTGATCTTTCCAGTCGAGTATCCCGGAAAGACACCTGGAGAAAAACATGACCGATTATGACAGCAAACAACCCGGCGAACGCTTCACCGGGCATGGCCCGGAATGGCGGGACGCCGGCCTGAGCCAGTCGGACGCGGCCACTGCGACAGTCTGGGTAGAACAGATTATCGACAAGCGATCGATGCTCACCAACAAGGATCGCGTCTCCGATGTACGCGACATCATGTGGCAACTCGAAAAGGACGGCGAAATCGTCGTCCACAGAATCAATGACGGACATCGCCCGGTCATCGCAAAAACCCTGTACGGCTGGGACAAGAAAGTCCCCACAACTCGCCTGTGGCACCACAAGTCATGCGGACAATGCGGCAATATTCCGGGTTACCCGACCTCGCTGTTATGGCTGATGAACAGGATGGAGATCGAGTACCTGGACGAAACCGACCAGACCTCGTGTACCGCATGGAACTACCACGGCTCCGGCATCGGCAACATCGAAAGCCTGGCTGCCGTGTTTCTGCGCAATTTTCATCAGGCCTATGTCGCCGGCCGCTCCCAGGGCCTGCCGGATGGCTACTATTTTCCGCTGGTTCACTGCGGCACCTCATTCGGCAATTACAAGGAAGTCAGAGGCTATCTGCTGCACTCTGCCAAGCTGCGCGAAAGCGTGAAGAAAATCCTGGGCAAACTCGGCCGCCTGGTCGACGGCAAGCTGCTGATCCCGGAAGAAGTCGTTCACTATTCCGAGTGGCTGCACATGCAGCGCAGGGAAATCAGGAATCATCAGGAAATCGACTGCAGCCAGGTCCGCGCAACGATTCATCCGGCCTGCCATGTCTACAAGATGGTACCGGAAGATGCGATCTATGATGACGACGTCATGGACGGCAACCGCGTTGCCGTATCGACCAGCGTGATGCAGGAACTGGGCGCACAGGTCATCGATTACAAGACATGGTATGACTGCTGCGGGTTTGGGTTTCGCCATATCATCTCCGAGCGGGAATTTACCCGTTCATTTGCCATCGACCGCAAGATCAAGGTCGCCGTCGAAGATGCCAGGGCAGATGTCATGATCGGCCACGACACCGGATGCATTACCACGCTGGACAAGAATCAGTGGATCGGTAAAGCCGTCGGCAAGGACTATGCACTGCCGGTGCTTGCCGACTGTCAGTTTGCGGCGCTGGTCTGCGGTGCACACCCGTACAAAATCGTTCAGAGTCACTGGCACGCCTCCCCGACCGAACAGTTGATGGAAAAGCTCGGCATCGACTGGCAGGCCAAAAAAGTGGAATTCGAGGCATATCTCAAGCAGGTCGAAGCCGGTCATCAGGATAATCTTTACGATCCACGCCTGATGATTACTTCCGGCCCTGGTTTCATTCCAATCGAAGTACAGAAATGACAAATCCAATCCTGATTGCCGGCGGGGGACCTGCCGGCCTGGCTGCCAGCCACGCGCTGTCCTGTCTCGGCTTCAAGAGCATCCTGGTCGAAAAGGAAGACCGCCTCGGTGGCGCGCCGATACTTTCCGGCTATGCCAAACTGGTGCCAAGCGGCGAATGGGCGCGGGACGCCATAGGCGGAATGGTCGAACGGGCCATGAACGACCCGCTGATCGACGTCAGGCTGAATACCACTGTCACCTCCTTCTCCGGTGAATCGGGCAGATTTTCCGCGGGACTCTCGGATGGATCCGGCGCCGACACCGGTGCTGCCATCCTGTGTACGGGATTCACACACTTCGATCCCGTGAACAAACCGGAGTGGGGATTCGGCACTTTCGAGGATGTCGTAACCACCACCCAGGTCGAACAGATGATTTCATCCGGGCAGGGTGTACGCTGCCCGTCCGACCAGCGCAAACCAAAACGTGTCGCCATCCTGCTGTGCGTCGGCTCCAGAGACAGGCAGATCGGACGCGAGTGGTGCTCGAAGATATGCTGTACCGTTTCCGCCAACATCGCCATGGAAATACGGGAAGAACTTCCCGACTGCCATGTCTATATCTATTACATGGATATCCGCACCTTCGGCCTCTATGAAACAAAGTACTACTGGAAAAGCCAGGAAGAATTCAAGATCAAGTACATCAAGGCACGTATCGCCGAAGTCACCTCGGATGGTGAGCGCCTGATCGTCAAGGGAGAAGATACCCTGGTCAAGCGACCGATCACCATCCCTTTCGATATGGTCGTTCATGCCATCGGCATGGATCCGAATACCGACAACAGGAGTATTTCATCCGTATTCGGAGTTACCCTCGAGCCGAACGGCTATGTCGATCAACTGTCGGTGTATGGAACGGTAGGCGCTACATCAAGGCCGGGCGTCTTTGTTGCGGGATCGGCCAAAGGCCCCGAGACTATCGACGATTCAATCGCACAGGGACACGCAGCGGCTGTTGCCGCCCTGGCGGCTGCCAACCCGGCAGCAGAAACTGCCTGAACGCAGTGCCTGGCATGCACCACCTACCGACAAGCTCACCGTCAGGCCTGGAACAGCCTCGCCTCGATCTGAATGGCCCGCGGCTGGCGGCAGCACTCCAGACACTGGTGGACGGCAGCGAAGCCCACGGCGGTATCGAACGTTATGTCGCAGCGGTAAAACTCAAATGGACCCTGTTTCAGGAAGCACTCGGAGACAATGATCCGGCTCAACTCGAACTCGAAACTTTCAAAGGATTGTGTACTTTCATTGCCAGCGTCCGGCGCCGGATCGGCGGCTACCTGGATGAGGAAACTTTCTCCCCGGTACGTAAAGCCATCGCCGAGCTGTTGACTGATGCAAAGGACATAACGACAACCGAAAACCGGATGAATGCCTTCTGCGCACGTTTCCCAGCCGGGAACAGGTATCGCTGGGTACGGGACCTGGCAGCCGAGCTGTTGCACAACACCGACCCGGAGCGTTATCCGCTCATGTGCCGCTGGGTCTGGGATGCACATTCCAACAACGGCGTGATCCGGGAAATCTGGCATGCCGACGATGTCGATCACCTGGTTATTCCGGTACACGACGGCTATGCCACTTTCGTGACGCTTCGCCAGGAGCTCAGTCAGTTCCTGACCGACAACGGAATGTTCAGGGACATACTCTCCTACGTCGATCTGCTCTGCGCACAGGTTTACGCAGGATACATCTGCGAACAGGGCAGTACTTACCTGCGTTCCGATTTCGCCACCGCGGAAGACCCCCTGGAACACACCCGCCGCCTGCTTGGACTCGATGGCGTCAAGGGCCGGTCCGGTAAAACCCGCCTGAAAACCGCCACAAACAATGTGTTCGTCATAGACGATTCCAGACTGCTTAACTGATCCCCGCCAGACAATTATGCCTATTCATGAACAGTCGCTGATTCGCCCCGAAAACCTCACCACGCATGAGGAAAAGATAATCGACGGTATCGATGTATCGGGCCACTGGAGCACCTTCATCGAGTCCCGGGTCGTCACCGACTACAACGAGCAGATGGAAGACGAGATCGCCGCCCTGCCCGGTGGAGAATTCATCCACCGCTGCTGGCAATGCGGTTCCTGCACCAATTCGTGCACGGTCAACGCCGTCAATCCTGAATTCAACCCGAGATTCTGGATCTACCTGATTCGCATGGGCATAGAGTCGGAACTGATTCGTGACAAGGACATCATCTGGCAATGCGTCTCCTGCAACAAGTGCACCTATGCATGCCCGCGCGACGTCTATCCCGAAGGGGTGATGAAGGCAACGTCGCACTGGCTTGAGCTGAAGGGCCATACGCCACAGTCCCCATCGGCGATTTTCGATGAAGTGTGCACCGACCAGATTGTCGATACCGGAAAAATCGAAGATGGCCGCACACTGCGCAGATTCATGCAGAAAACCGGGCAAAGCCTCCTCCAGGACTGGATCGTGGCCATGATCAAACAGCTGGTCAGCCATTTACCCGTTTCCCTGCTGGCAAAGATGGGCCTGTCCACATTGATCGCGCCGCGTACCAGCGGATGGTCGGGCGCGCGCAGGGCGCTCAAACGTTACATCGAGGAACAGCAGACGGAGCAACAGATGGCAGTCAATCCCGTTGTCGCCGGTGAGGAGAAACACTGATGCCAACCGATCAGAAAAACTACAAAAAAGTCGCCTACTACCCCGGCTGCGCGCTCGAGGGAACCGGTCATGCCTATAACCGCTCGACGAAAGCGGTGGGGAAAAAGCTGGGTCTCGACCTGGTTGAAGTAGACAACTGGAACTGCTGTGGCGCCATGGAAGTAAAGAACGTGGATCCGAAAATCCAGACCTATCTTTCCTCGCGAGTCATGTCGATCACGGCAAATGAAATGGATATGGATGTTGTGATGGCTCCCTGCAACGGGTGTTATCACAATCTGAAAAAAGCGGAATACGAGCTGGCCAACGACAAGGAATCTGCAGAAGTCGTTGAGCGACTGTCGAAAGAAGCCGGCCACGAGACCTATAAGGCAGGACAGGTCGAGACCATTCATGCCCTGGACTGGATCAAGCACACCATCGGTGAGGACGGTCTGCGTGAGCGCGTCAAAAACTCCTTGAGCGGCATGAAAATCGCCAACTACTACGGCTGCATGTATACACGACCGCGGCATATCTTCCCCGAAAAAGATGCCGGCCCGGGTTCCGAGTCGACCTACCGCCCTCACTTCATGGATGACCTCCTTGAGGCTGCCGGCGCGGAAAATGTGGAGTTTCCGTTAAAGACCGCCTGCTGCGGCGGCGCGCACACGCTTTCCGACAGCGACATGTCGACCAAACTGGTGCTCAACATCCTGCGGGCGGCGGAAGAATCAGATGCGGAAGTCATCGCCACGGAATGCCCGACCTGTCATACCGGCCTCGAAATGCATCAGATCAGAGCGGAAAAAACCCTGGGTGTGAAAACCAGCGTCAAAATCCTGTACTTTACACAGCTGCTGGGGCTGGCACTTGGCCTGAAACCAAGGAAAGTCGGCATACAGGAAAATATTTCCAGCTCGACGGACTTTCTGAAGGAAAAAGGACTTGCCTGAGCCCGGCTTTGCGAGCCCGGATTTCGGCCCGACTATACCGCGGCTGGCCTGAACAGGAACGGAGCAACAATAAAAACAATGCATACCAGATCGTTGCACGATATCGAGAAGCAGCTCGAGGAGCTGATCGCCGCCCCGTGCGCCGGATTCGATGCCGGCGATCTGCTCCGGATGAGCGAAGAGGTACTGGAACACTGGGTTCAGGCCCATCGACAGACGCCGACACAGGAGAAACGCGAGGGGTTCAGGCTGCTGGCGCTCCACCGCCAGGGGGCCAAAGACGACCCCAGCTTCAACGCCTGCCGTGAAACCTGCCGGGAGCTCGTTTATCATTACAACCTGATCACCATGGAACCTGATCACCCTGAAACGCAAAAGCGTCAAAGGTTGATGATCATGGTAGCCAATCATTTGTTCCTGTTTGTTGGCGGCAAGCTGCAGGTGCAGGAGCTGGGAGACTTCTGTTGTGCTTCAAAGCCGATTCGTCAAAGCATGGACAGCCGGCCAACAGGTACAGAAACAACTCTTGAATCTTCGTAGGAGGATCGAATATGCCCGATGTACGCGGATGTCACCTGCCCGATGACCTGCTTTACGACGTCGACAATCATATATGGGTTTGTGAAACCGGCGACGGAAAAATAAAACTCGGCATGACGACGATTGCAACTGCGATGGCGGGACAGCTCGTTGCGTTCACACCCAAAAAGGTCGGCCGCAAGGTCAGGCCGGGCAAATCCTGCGCCACGGTCGAATCCGGAAATGGGTAGGACCGGCCAAGTCAGCAGCCGGGGGCGAGGTTGTCGAGGTCAACGCGGAACTGGTCGGCAAACCATCGATCGCCAACGAAGACCCCTACGGCGCAGGATGGATGGTCATTCTTCAGCCCGACGACTGGGATTCCGTCAGGCCAACACTGGTGCCCGGCACCGAGGTCGCCGCACCCTATGAAGCGAAAATGGCGGCAGATGGATTCGACGGCTGTGCCTAGGGCACAACAACGCACGCTTTGACATCCCATGCATAGAATTCTCGAGATCGACCTGCTGCGGCGACACGCCTCCTCGGCATGCGGGCTGCTTAAATCGATGGCAAACAAGTCCCGCCTGATGATTCTGTGCCATTTGGCGGAGGGGGAAAAATCGGTCACCGAACTGCAGGAACACGTCGGTTTGCGGCAATCCGCCCTGTCACAGCACCTGGCGATTCTGCGCAAGGAGGATATTGTCCAGACGAGGCGGTCTTCCCAGTCTATCTACTACTCGCTGTCCAGCGACGAAGCCAAAGCCATCATGGGCACACTCTACGAACTTTACTGCACCGATGACCAACAGAAGTTGGGAGAACAGCAACCTTAGCGATATTCTCCGGTGATATCCCCCGGCGATAT
>JAJRXW010000272.1 GCA_024276095.1 Gammaproteobacteria bacterium | reverse complement strand
TTCGACCTGTATGCCGGGCCGCGCCATGCGGGGGGAGGCGGACCGGCAATGGAGGGACCAGAAAGCCGCGCCGCGATGCTGAAATCCTGGTTGGCGATGCATCGGCGTCGCGGTTGTCCGGCCATGGACTGGTCGGCGGGCGGTTATACTGCGTGCCGCCTACTGATTGTGATCAACAATTAATTGCTGGCGATGTTTTCATAAGAGTGACCAGCGCTATGTCCGACGCCCCACAGGTGGCCTGCCATGGACATCATAGACATGGCTGAACCGATGAACTTGGCACGATCCGTCCCTGTCGAACAGGGCGAGGTGTTGCTGCTGTCGACTTTGTATACGACTACGAAGCGGTTGTAGCGGTTGACCGGCCCCATGTCACCCCTGCTGGCGAAATGGATCGGTGCGTTGTTCATGGTGCGGCCGATCATTTCGTTGCCGTCGCCGACACCGAAGCCGACATAGGCGTAGCAGTTGTCGGTGCCGTCGACAGTACCGTCGGAATTGTCATACTCTTGCGGTTGACCACCGAAGGCATCGGCAAGATGCCCTGCGATGGTGTTGTTGAAAGTACCTGTGCCTGCAGTAGATACTGCTGCGACTGTGGCAACGAAACCGGTGGTGGCCAGTTGTCTGGGTGTGGGCAGCGTGGATTCAAAGGTCGCATTTGCTGTGTCGGGGTCATTGTCCAGCACATTTTGTATGCCGGCAGCGTTCAGGGACATGACCATCTGACCGTTGAGAGCGGTTGGCGTCCAGAAACCGGTGTTCATCATGTTGCAGTACACTAGATTGGCAGCTTCCGCGCCGCCGCTGCAAGGACCGCTAGTCAGGGCTCCCGTCGTTCCATTGATCAGCGATTCCAGATTGTCCGGATCACGCATGTACTCATTCTGGAATCGCGCGAAGTTGCCGTTCAGTCTGGCCAGGTTGTTGGTCCCGGTGCTGTCATGGGTCTTCTGTACGAAGCCCGAGACATAGGGAATCAGCAGGCCGGCCAGGCCGATCAGCACCAGCAGCACCACGGTCAGTTCGATCAGCGTCATACCAGCCTGATTTTTTTTGTTATAAAGCTTATAATTTTTCACTTGGGTTCTCCCTTTTTATTTCGTTAGTAATGGTGTTAAAGCGCGTACTAACGAAGTCACCGCCCGGCGAAGGATTGGTTCGCCGCGCGGTGGGGGGGAGGCCCTTCCCCCGTGTTCGCGGTGCTCCGTGGTATCGGCCGTCATGGCCTGCAAACTTCCCTGTTCAGAACGAACTCGTCAGTCACGAATGGATAAAGCAAGGGACGTGCCAACTATTGATTTCCCGGTTTGGCGCGTTTTTGGCGGAATTGCCGGGCGGCATGCCAGGCAAAACCTGGCATATGACTCAGTCATGTGCGGCAAATAACGCAGTTTAATTAACTTTTCATCCGCATCTGTGATCCTGTTCACAGAAATTATGGCAATCCGGGTCTACGGGTGAATAGAGACCTGTAGGAGCGGCTTCAGGCGCGATTTCCACCATTACCGGAATCAGCCATCAACAAAGGGGTCAGAGCCCTTTGTTAGGAAATCGCGGCTGAAGCCGCTCCTACGGGGAATTCAGATGCTGGTTCCCAGGCCCTTCAGAACGAAGAAGCCGGTGGCGTTATTGGTTCTGAGCATGGCGTCCCCCAATGCGTCGATCTGTTCCCGGATGATGCGCTTTTGCGCCTTGCTGGCGGACAGTTCAATGCTGTGGTCGATCTTCAGCAGCAGCCAGAGACCTTTCTTGAATTTTGCCCGGTAGCCCTTGTCCAGGCCGGCGAACAACACACGGAAGGATTCCTGCTCCTGTCCGATGCTTTCCAGAAAGGCGACCAGGTGCATGCGCGCATCGATATCGTAGGGGTCCAGGCGCAGACAGTGCCGGTAATTGACGATCACCTGTCGCTGTTCGTCTTCGCCGGCCGCCGAGGCGCTGAGCAGTCCGGCCTTGAGCCGGTAGTTGACAGACTTCAGCGGATTTCTTGCGATGGCCTGATCGGCTTTGCCCAGGCCATAGGCGACCAGGTCCCGG
>JAJRXW010000271.1 GCA_024276095.1 Gammaproteobacteria bacterium | reverse complement strand
TCCGGGATTGTTGGGTGCTGCGTTGATCGTATCGCGAATATCGGCCAGCGTGTTCCTGGTGGGGTCAATGCTGATGTTTGCCGTGGTTCCGTTGACCTCGATGGTCAACAGGCCGTCGCCTACCACCGTGGCGGAATCCGTGAAGGCCTGGGAGGAGAGTTTATGTATCGCCGCCAGCGAGATGACGTCGATATCGTATGAGCCCGGCACGGCAGTCGTATCGACGGTAGCGGTGAAGATCGTATCGTCACCGACGGTGACTTTACGATTGCGGAAGCTTTCCAGGTCCGTGAGCTTCTCCAGCGCGCCCTGAAACGTGGAAAGCGCGCTCTTGAACTGTCCGAGACCGGATAATTCGGAATTGGTGCGTGCTTCCTGGAGATTAAGGCGGTTGGCCGTCGGCAGCCGCTCGGCGGCCACCAGTTGCTCAACCAGTCCGGAGACATCCAGACCGGTACCCAGACCTGTTGCTGTCAGTGCCATGAATCAAATCCATCCGTTCACAGATTCAATGAATATCGATGCCCTGTAGCCAAGCAATATCCGTGCCATCGCGCCGGGTTGCCGGCGCCGTGAAACGGCTTGCCATACAGCCTGCCGGCCGTTTCCGGACTTACCGCGGGGGTTGGTAACGGCACGTTGTTGCCCCCGGGCGGCACGGAATTGCCGCCACCCCGGTACAAACCGGGCAGCAGCCGGTAAGAATTATCGGCCGTTGTGCCGGTTTTCTTGAGACCGGTGGCCTGGTTGGCTGGAACCGGTCACAAAAAAATGGCCAGCCCGAAGGCTGGCCATCATCCGTCGAACCCGGGGTTCGTGGATTGTGCTTATCGCAGCAGACCCAATACTGTCTGCGGTACCGCGTTGGCTTGCGCCAGGATCGCGACACCCGCCTGCTGCAGGATCTGGGCTTTGGTCAGTGCTGCCGTTTCAGCGGCAAAGTCCGTATCCTGGATCCGGCTGCGGGCAGCCGTCAGGTTCTCTGAAACCGTCTGCAAGTTGACAATCGTCGACTCGAAGCGATTCTGAACGGCACCCAGCTGGCTGCGCAGTGAAGACACTGAAGTCAGCGCTGCGTCGGTACGCTGGATAGCGGCCTCAGCATTGGTGACAGAAGTGACGTCTACTGAAGACAGCGTGGTCGTGTCCACGGCAATGGAAGTGCCGGAGAAGCCGATATCAGCAACCTGTGTACCGCCCAGCGTAATATTGCTGGAAGCAGACAGTGTGATCGTGCCCCGCAGAGTGCCTTCCTGTGCCGCAGCGATGCCGGTACCCGTCAGTGTGGCGCCAGCGCCCTGGGTAATGGTCTCGGAGACGACGACATTGCGGCCGTCAGAAGCGGTCAACGTGAAGTCGGTGCCTGATATGGATGCAGAGACACCCGTTTGCGCCGAAAACAGGTTGATCTGGGCAGCGACGTCGGCTCCTGTCAGCGATCCGCCAGCGGCGATATTGTCGGCTCCGCTGTAGATGGCGACATTGTTAACGGTGAGCGCATACGTCGATGTAGCCGTTGCACTGGCAACCGTCGAGAAGGTTCCCGTTGTCGTGTTGGTGGTCGTCGCCGTCAGACCTGAAACGCCGGCAGTGTTGATTGCCTGAACTTTCGCATAGGCACTGTCAGCAGTCTGGCCGGCCTGGCTGCCGGCTACACTGGCGCCGACGGAAACCGCATTACCGGTACCAACGGCCAGTGTGAGGCCGCCGTCAGTCAGCGCATTTGCAGTTGCAACAGCACCGGTTGAGGTAGCGATCTGGCCGATCTGGTTGGAACGTACACCAGTGGTCAGGTTAACGGTGATGTTCTCACCGACATTGGCGCCAACCTGGAACTGGGCGCTGCCGAAGCTGCCGTCCAGTACTTTCTGGCCGTTGAATGCCGTTTGCGAGGCAATTCGATCGACCTCTGCCAGACGCTGCTGGACTTCCTGGTCCAGTGCGGCACGGTCAGAAGCGGAGTTCGTGGCGTTGGCGGACTGTACTGCCAGCTCACGAATACGCTGCAGGTTATTGGTCAACTCGTCCAGCGCAGACTCTGCAGTCTGGGACAGCGAGATACCGTCGTTTGCATTTCGCACTGCCTGGTTCAGGCCACGAATCTGGGTCGTGAACCGGTTGGCAATGGCAAGGCCAGCCGCATCATCCTTCGCGCTGTTAATGCGCAAACCGGATGAAAGCCGCTGCAGGGAAGTCGCCAGCATGCTATCCGAACGCGACAAGTTGCGCTGGGCATTTAGCGACATGACGTTGGTATTAATTACAGCCATGGTTGCTCTCCATTAAGTTTCCGAATAAGCATGCTCTTTGCAGAACCCGGTGGTGGGCCTGAAAGTTCTTGCAGAGGTTGTATCGGCAGGGGCTGGAGGAACTTTACCGGTGACTATGTGACGGGTGTCACAGAACGGCACATGCCATCTATGGTCCGTCAGGACCGAATATTACGCCGCGGCGTTCAGATGATATTGAACAGGGACGAAGTCCGGGTGCGCGCGAAGGTCTTTTGAGCCGCTTCGAGGCTGAATAGCTGCTGCTCTATGGTGGACAGCGCCTCGGCGTAGTCGACGTCACGCACATTGGAAAGTGCTTCCGCCAGCTGCAAACCGGTGGCTTCGTTCGCGTCACGCTGGCCATCGATGATATTGAGCCGGGCGCCGACCTGGCTGCGGGTGTTGGAAATATTGGCCAGTGCCTGGTCCATGTTCATCAGTGCACTGTTCAGGCCGCTGTTCAGCTGTGCCCTGTCGACCGGGTTTCCGGAGAAGGCCTCGAGGCTGTCGGCCAGGTCAAGGACGGAGGAGAACAGGTCCTGGTTGCGGCTCGGACGTACGACGAATGTATCGCCTGCGGCAGGCACGCCCTCCAGCGTGATGGAGACACCGTTAAAGGTAATGGAATCTCCGGGGCCCAGCGGACCGAAAGAGACGACCGCCCCGGATCCGTCGGCTATTGCATAGGTATCGGTTGTCGGAAAGCCGATTGTATAGGTGTCCTGGACCCAGGCGCCCGGATCGACCAGCGTGGCCGAACTGAAGTAGGCCGTACCGGTATTGCTTGCGGACGTATCGACGGCAAATGTTCCATTTCCGTCGCGAATGGCGCTGAACACTTTCGATCCCGGATCGGCTTCCTGGATGGTGCGGTTTTCGGCAATCCGCTGGCTGCGGAGCCCGTCGTCACCGTTATAGATAACGCTGCCGCCGATGAGCTCAAAGGATTTGCTCTGTACGCGATTTCCGGAGAAAAGGTAACGTCCCTCGCCGTCCTGGCTGTTGGCAGCAGCCATCAGGTTGTCAAACAGCGCCCGCACCTCGATGGCGATGGCCTTGATCGATTCGGGAGGCAGCGTGCCGCCGCCGGCCTGAATGGTCAGTTCCCTGACCCTGCTCAGCGTATCGGTGACCTGGTTCAGTGCATTCTCTTCAAGACCCAGCCTGCGCCGGGCCGTTTCCGAGTTGGTTGCGAAGTTGTCGAGACGGTCCATCCCCTGCTTGAGCAGTACGACCTGTGCGGCGCCCACCGGATCGTCGACGGCGGTGCTGACCCTGAGGCCGGTATTGATTTGCCGCTGAATGCCGACCAGCGCTTCCTGCTGCTGGCGGACGGCGTTCAACCACTGCATTTGAAAAGTGTTGGAGGAGATGCGCACGTTCGGGCTACCTCAGCGTAATCAGCAGTGTTTGAAACAGGTTATTGGCCACTTCGACGATTTTGCTCGAGGCCATAAAGGCTTCCTGGTACTTCAACAGGTTAATGGCCTCTTCCTCGAGGTTGACGCCCGAGACGCTTTCAACGTCCAGTGCCGCCTGGCTGTACAGTGCCGACTGTACGGTCAGCTCCTGGTTGGAGCGCATGGCGGTCGATCCGACGGAATTGACGATATTGGCGCCCAGCCCTTCGAGCGAAAGAATGCCGCCATTGAAAAAGCCCCCCGCCGGAATCGTGCTGAGCAGCTGAGAATTGCTGTTGTCACCACTGCCCGGCCCGGTCGGGCCGATGGAAAAACGATCGGCTCCCACCGGCGCACCGCTGATCTGGACCGTCCATCCGTTGAAACTGATATCCGCACCGCTGGTATAGGCGAGCGGGCCGGTCAGATCCGTGCCGCTGCCGTCGAGAATCCGGTAGGTCGACGCATTGTCGAAAACGATGTCGACAGGCTGCAGCAGGCTGCCATTGGTAATGTCCGAGATCGAGGGCGTCGATATTGCTGCTGCGGACATGTTTTGCAGGGATGCGCCGGTCGTCAGCGGTGCGGCCGCGGCGATTTCTGCGGGATCGGAGATTTGCAGGCCAAAGCGACCGGCTGCCTGGGAGACGGGCTTGATCAGGAAGCGGTCTCCGGCAGCGGCACCGGCCGTCGCCGTGAGTTCGAGGCCGTCGGCGATGAAAGGATCGACTGCCGTGCCCGAACCGGTCATGGCAACGGCGGCACCGGTGTTCGCATTGGTCAGTTGCCAGGCCGCGCCATCGTAGCGCAGCAGGTATTCACGGGGTTGTACCGCTGCAGCATTGCTGATGACGGCAGCAGCGGTCGCTGTCCCGCTGTTGGCGCTGGAGGCTGACACATCGGGTGTGGTATCGGCAAAAAATGCCGTGCCGAGGTTACCGTTCAGATCCATTCCCTGGCGTTGCTGGTTGTTAAAGCTCTGGCTCAGGCCCAGCGCCAGCTGGCCGAGCTCCGCCCGGGACTTGTCCAGCACGTCTGTCCTGAAAGCCATCAGTCCACCGGCGATGCCACCGGAGACCTTGCGGGAAATATCGATGGTTTGCCCGCCGCTTTGATAGGCGAGCTGCTGTCGCGGGCCGTTGAACTGATCCGGTACCATGGCCAGCCTGAAAGACTGGTTTCCCAGCACAACGGGCTGCCCGTTGCCAACCAGTACGTTGACGGATCCGTCCTTTTGCCGAATGGTCGTGACATCGATCTGGCCTGCAAGCTGATTCAGCATGCGGTCCTGCTCATCGAGCAGGTCGGCCGGCGGGTTTCCGGCAGATTCCGCTATCCGGCCGTTGAGATCTGCCAGTCCTTCAGACAGCGTGTTGATCGTGACCACCGACTGAGACAGCCTGAGGCTGATCGTCGCATCCAGATTGTCCAGTTGCGCGCCCATCTGCTGGAACCTTTGTGCCAGCGACTCTCCCTGCGAGATCATTTGCTGACGGTTGACGGTAGAAACCGGGTCACGATTGACTGCTTCGACGCTGTCGAAAAACGACTGCATTGCCTGTGATATGCCCAGCTCGGTGTCGCCGAGTATATTATTGAGGTTCAGGGCCAGGTTATTGAAGATATCCGCACGTTGCTGTGAGGTTCTTGCCGATTGCAGCTGCCCGGTCAGCAGCTGGTCGTAGACGCGGTCGATGCTGGCGACAGAGACGCCGGAACCGATGTTGATTCCACCGATGGTCAGGCCCGGGCGCTGGGTCAGATTGACGGATTTGCGGACATATCCCTCGGTGTTCGCGTTGGCGACGTTATTGCTGGTGGTTTGCAGACCGGCTTTCGCCGCCAGCAAACCGGTCAATCCGTTGTTGAGAAATATTGACATCTCATTTTAACTCGTCTGCTTTGTTGTCCGGGGTCGTGACTGAAAGCTGCCGCAGCATCATGTCGGCGAGCCCCAGCCCCTTTTCTTTGGTCAGGTCCAGGGAGATCTGCTCATCGAACATGTCCTGATATGACGTATCCTTTTTTTCACCCAGCACTTCGCTGGCATCGCGCATGCTTTTGAGCATCATCTGTACGAACAGCGCTTCAAACTGGCGGGCGGCCTCCCTGGTGACTTCCGGCGCCGTTTCGGGTGAGTTCTGCGCGGCTTTCGCGCGCATCGTCGCCAGGCCGGCGAAGTCGTTGTAGATTGCGGTAGGTTGCGTCATTGTGTGTCCGCTCCGTCTGTTGACCAAATGCGCCTAGATGATGACCAGCTCGGCCCGTAAGGCGCCGGCTTCGCGCAGCGCTTCGAGTATGGCGACCAGGTCTCCGGGTGCTGCACCCACTTCGTTGACGGCCCGGACGATTTCATTCAGCTCGACACCAGGCTTGAACAGGAACATCCGGTTGTCTTCCTGGGTGACATCGATACTGCTCTGCGGCGTAACGACGGTTCGCCCGGTCTGCGAGAAGGGTTGTGGCTGGCTGACATCGAAATCCTCGGTAATGCTGACCACCAGCGATCCGTGCGAGACAGCCGCGGGCATGACCCTGACATGCGAACTGATGACCACAGTACCGGTTCGCGAATTGACAATGACTCTTGCCGGAGCATCGCCCGGTGTGATCTCGAGATTCTCGATCACGGACATGAATGAAATCCGGCTGTTGGATGTCATTGGCGCGGTAATCCGCACCGATACGGGGTCAATAGCCTGGGCCGTTTCGGCACCGAGGAACTGGTTGATGCGATCGGCCAGCCGGGCCGCTGTCGTAAAATCGGGCCGGTGCAGGTTCAACACCATATAGTTGCTCTGGATCAGCTTTGTGGGCACGGCCTGCTCGATGATGGCACCGTTGGGAATCCGCCCGACGCTGGGGACATTGATCGTAACGCTGGAGCCGTCCTGTCCCGACATGCCCAGGCCGCCGACGACCAGGTTACCCTGGGCGATGGCGTAGACCTGCCCGTTGATCCCCTTCAGCGGGGAAACAAGCAGGGTTCCGCCTCTGAGGCTCTCGGCATTGGCGATCGAGGAAACGGTGACATCGATGGTCTGGCCGGGTTTTGCGAACGGCGGCAGTTCGGCATGAATGGTAACGGCGGCAACATTTTTGAGCTGGATGCTGGTGGGGTTGGTGCCCGGTGGCATGGTGACGCCCATTCGCTGCAGCATGGTGATCAGTGTCTGGGTAGTGAACGGCGCCTGGGTCGTCCGGTCACCGGTTCCATCGAGTCCCACGACCAGTCCATAGCCGACCAGCTGGTTGGCACGTACCCCGGCAATACTGGCCATATCCTTGATGCGCTCGGCATTGGCGGTCTCGGCGGAGGCAAGCAGCACCAGCAGCATTCCCAGGATCAGCAGAGAAACCTGGGCGCGCTGTTTTCTGATGATGTTTTTCATGTTTTGATCCATCTGGATTCCTTCAGTGCAGGGTGCACGTAGACGCTAGAGAGGCCACAGCTTCATGAACACCTTGGTCAGGAAGCCCGGATTGTTCGAGTCGGCAACGGCACCGGTGCCGCTGTAGGTAATTCGTGCATCGGCAATTTTCAGTGACGAGATGGTATTGTCCGGGCTGATGTCCGACGATCTGACGATACCGGTGACCTGCACGTATTCTTCACCCTGGTTCAGGGTCAGCCATTTCTCGCCGCGGATTCGCATGTTGCCGTTGGGGTAAACCTCGGCGACAGTGACCGTCATGCTGCCATTGAGGCTGTTGCTCTGGCTGCTCGAGCCTTCACCGGCGAATTCCTGCGCCGTGGTCCAGCTGTTGCTCAATATGTCGCGCCCGCCCTTGGTGACGGATTTGCCCAGCAGCATCGGCGAGCCGGTGCTCAGCGTGCTGTCTTTGGTGGCATCGGTTTTCGCGCTCTTGGATGCCTGCATTCGCTCGGCAAACCGCACAGTCAGCGTATCGCCTACCTGGCGAGCCTTGAAATCGGCAAACAGTGTGAGCACGGTCGATGCCTGGTACAAAGATCCGTCCTGCGAGTTCGATGCAGGTAATTGCGGTGGCGGTGCAGCGGGGTACTTGCCCGGAGTCGGGCCCATGACAGTCGTGCAGGCCTGCAGCGCGGTGCCAAGCAATATCAGAACCGCCAGTGTTTTTCGGTTTGTATTTTTCACACAATCAATCATGGTTTCTGCTCATCCAATCAAAGGTTGTTGTTCAGGTACTGAAGCATCTGGTCGCTGGTCGATATGGCTTTTGAGTTCATCTCAT
>JAJRXW010000270.1 GCA_024276095.1 Gammaproteobacteria bacterium | reverse complement strand
GCCCTCCAGCATCTGCTTTACGGCCTGTTCGGCTGCTTCGGTCGTCTGTGCCACGATGACGCCTTTCCCGGCAGCCAGCCCGTCGGCCTTGATGACAATCGGCGTGCCGCGTTCGCGGATATAGGCCAGTGCCGGCGCCGGCTCGGTAAACGAGCGGTAAGCCGCGGTGGGAATCCCGTGCCGCTGCATGAACTCCTTGCTGAATTTCTTCGAACCTTCGAGTTGTGCCGCCTGTGCTTTCGGGCCAAAACACCGCAGGCCGGCTTTTTCGAAGCGATCGACGATTCCGGCGACCAGCGGGGCCTCGGGGCCGACCACGGTCAGATCGATACGCGCGGTCAGGGCAAGTTCCAGCAGGCCATCGATGTCCTCGGCCGAGATGTCGACGTTTTCGGTTTTGGGCTCCATGGCGGTGCCGGCATTGCCGGGTGCGACCAGCACCGTGCCCACGCGCGGCGAGCGGGCAATTTTCCACGCCAGGGCATGCTCCCTGCCGCCGCCGCCAATAATCAGAACGCTCATGTTTTCAGACATACGCAATATCCGTGGCTAGTGCCGGAAGTGTCTGACGCCGGTGAATACCATTGCCATGCCGTGTTCGTCGGCGGCTGCAATGACCTCATCGTCACGCATCGACCCGCCGGGCTGAATGATCACCGATGCACCATGCTCCGCAGCAATGTCGATACCGTCCCGAAACGGGAAAAACGCGTCGGACGCCATGGCCGACCCGGTCAGGCCGAGCCCCGCTTCCTGTGCTTTCCAGGCGGCAATCCGGGCGCTCATGATGCGGCTCATCTGCCCGGCGCCGACCCCGAGCGTTGCGCCGTCCTTGCAGTAGACGATGGCATTGGACTTCACGAACCGGGCGATGGTCCATGCCAGCAGGGCGTCGGTCAGCTCCTGGTCGGTGGGTTGCCGCCTGGTCACCGTTTTCAGGCTGGCCCGGTCGGTTGCATCGGTATCGGTATTTTGTACGAGCATGCCGCCGATAACCTGCTGGATGCTCAGTGTGCTGCTGTCGGGTTGTTCAAACGGTTCGGTTTCGAGTACCCGGATATTCGGTTTCCGGCCGAACGCTCCAAGTGCGCCCGTGTCGAAACCCGGGGCGATGATCACCTCGACAAACCGCCGATCGACAATGGCGCGTGCCGTGTTCTCATCGACCGGCAGGTTGCAGGAAATGATGCCGCCAAAAGCGGATGTCGGGTCGGTCGCGTACGCCTTCTCATAAGCCTGCAACAGATTTTTGCCCAGGCCGACACCACATGGATTGGCATGCTTGACGATGACGCATGCCGCTCCTTTCAGTGCGGCGTTGCATTCAATCGCAGCATTGCCGTCGGCAATATTGTTGAACGACAGGGGCTTGCCCTGATGCTGCTTTGCCCGGATCAAACCGGCGTTTCCGGTACTCGGTAAACGGTAAAGCGCTGCCTGCTGATGCGGGTTTTCGCCGTAGCGCAGGTTTGCCTGCCGCCGCAGCCCGAGCGTCAGGACTTCCGGAAGATCGTGATGGCCACCATCGTGCCGCAGGTAGTGTGCGATTGCGGTGTCGTAGGCCGCCGTATGTGCGAACGCTTTGGTTGCCAGCCGGCGGCGCGTCGCCTCACTCAGTGTGACATCTGCACCATCGAGTTCATCGACGATGGCCGCGTAGTCATGGCGATCGACAACCACGGCGACATGGGCGTGGTTTTTAGCGGCCGCACGTATCATCGCCGGGCCGCCGATGTCGATATTTTCAATCGCCTGTTCCCGTGTGCAGCCCGGAGTGGCGACCGTGGCTTCGAATGGATACAGATTTACCACCAGCAGATCGATGGGGACGATGCCGTGCGTGTGCATGACAGCATCGTCCTGGCCGCGGCGGCCCAGCAGACCGCCGTGAATCAGCGGATTCAGCGTTTTGACGCGGCCATCCATGATTTCCGGGAACCCGGTGATATCGCTGACATCGGTAACGGCGATGCCGGCGCTGCGCAGGGCAGAAGCTGTGCCGCCCGTCGATATGATGGAAAATCCCTTGTTAATCAGCGCATTGGCAAAGTCCTCAATGCCGGTTTTGTCAGCAACACTGATCAGGGCTCTGCGGTTTGAGGTCATCGGTCAGGTCCTGAGGCGGTCTGGAGTCGGTGATCTGCCCGGCCGTTTCCAGACAGCTCGCTGTCGGTCATCAGAGGAGTTGATAGTGGAGGAGTTTCTTGCGCAGTGTCGCCCGGTTGATACCGAGTATTTCGGCCGCCCGGCTCTGGTTGCCACGCGTGAAATCCATCACCGTAGAAAGCAGTGGATGTTCCACTTCACCCAGTACCAGGTCGTACAGCTCTCCGGGATTATCGCCGTTGAGATCCCGAAGATATTTCTGCAGTGCTTCTTCGGTCAGGTCTCTGAGCGGCCGGTTTCTGACCTGAACAAGCGATGCCTGTTCTGAAGATTTTGACGGTTTTGCGGTTGCCTTTTTTCTTGTTGCTCGCACCACGTGCCAGGTTCCCCAGGAGTCAAATGTTTTTCTGTCGCCTCTGTATCGATACAGAGGCGATCAAAGAATTTTTTAGTAATTTTTATCTGCTCGCTGGAGCACTCAACCCGCAACGCGAGAGAAAGAAATTCTTTCGCGCCGGCAAGATGTTGGCAGTACCAGCCCAGATGTTTTCTTGCCACCCGAATACCACGGTACTCACCATACAGTTCGTACATTGATTCCAGGTGGGCGAGAATAATATCACGTCGCGCACGAATGGAGAGAGGTTGTACGCATTTTTTCTGCAGAAACCCGGCAACTTCCTGAAATATCCATGGTTGCCCCTGCGCGACCCGGCCGAGCATTACACCGTCTGCGCGGGTGAAGTCGAGAACGCTGCGGGCTTGCGCAGGAGTAACAATATCTCCGTTTGCAAAAACCGGAATTCCGACTTCCGATTTGATGTTGCGAATGGTCTCGTATTCGACCGGTCCGCGGAATTTGCAGGCCCTGGTCCGGCCGTGCACTGCCAGTCCCCTGATGCCGATTGACTCTGCCAGTTTCGCGATGCGTACGCCGTTGCGATTGCCCGGATCCCAGCCGGTCCGCATTTTCAGGGTAACGGGTGCGTCGACTGCCGAGACTACCGCGTGCAGAATGTTTTCCACCTGTTGCTCGTTTTTCAGCAGCGCCGATCCGGCCAGTTTACGGCAGACTTTTTTTGCCGGGCATCCCATATTGATATCGATCACCTGGGCGCCCTGGTCGATGGCTGCCCGGGCGGCCGCCGCCATTTGCCGGGGCTCGCTGCCGGCAATCTGCACGACCCTGGGCTCGGGATCGTCAGCCAGGTAAAGCCGCGGTCTGCTTTTCCGGGATGTCCACAACTGCGTGTCGGCGATGACCATCTCTGTCGCCGCAATGCTGGCGCCAAACCGCCTGCACAGCAGTCGAAACGGCGCATCCGTGATGCCGGCCATGGGGGCAAGAGCGACAGGGCCGGTCAGTTCGTAAGGGCCGAGCATGATGTTCACGGCCCGGTACTCGACAGCAGGATACTCATGGCTGGAAGGGATCGAAATCCCTTTGGCACCTGAGCCGGGTGTGCCGATCCGGCAGGCAGATGTCGATTTCATATCCCTGTGCCTCGATACCCGGGTCGGCAACCCGTACCAGCATGGGCGTGAGCGTTCCGGGTGAAAGCATGGTGTAAGGGTCGCCGTCGTCGGTGCGATACTCCGGTGGATCGAAAACACGGCTGCCTACCGGTTTGCCCCAGCGGTCGAGAAGCCGGACCCGGACCAGCGGTGGCTCTACCGCCTGCTGGCCGGTGACTTCGATTTTCGCAAGAATATTGAGCGCGCCCTGGGCGGACAGGCTGCCGATCGCTTCCTGGCTGCGAATGGAATAGGTATCGAGGCTCCAGTCCGGGTAGAGGTCTGCCGAAAAGAATCCGTAGATCGCCCGGACAGTCGGCCCGTAGGTCGGATGGGCCGCCAGGCTGTCGCGGTTGTAGTGCACCAGCTGAACGATCAGGGCGGCGGCCAGGAAAGTGGCTGCTGCTGCGCTCTTCCAGCTGATCCCGGGCGCAGGCGGTCCGCCGTCGGTCCCGGTTTCCGGATGATCCCAGGGTGCCGGGATATCGTCGCGGTCGTCGTCGACGGAATCGTCCAGCCAGTCGTCCTCGCCGGTGGCCGGTTCATCGTCTGTATCGTCCTCGATGACGTAGACAGGCGTATCGAAATCATCTGTCGAAAAGCCGTTCTCCCGGTCATCGCGGGCATCCACTGCCGGGTCCTCTTCGGGCAGTTCATCTGCGCGTGGTGCATCCGGCGTATCATCTGCCTCTGCCTCCGCATTCGTATAGCCGGCGCCGATGGACGATTCGCGATCGTCATCGTCACCGGCGACAACATAGACGGGCCGCTGATCGTCTTCATCGTCACTGCCGGTTTCGCTCTCATCGAGAAAAGAGCGCCATTCGTCGATGTCAGCGGTTTCCCGGTCCAGCGGGTTGTCCACCGGCTCTGCAGATGCGTTGTCCTCGCGTTCAATTTCGCTGCCTGCAGCCGACGAGAAGAAGCTTTCCCAGCGTTCCCGTGGAATATTGAATTCCAGCGAGTCCTCCAGATCCGGATGCTCTTGCGTCTCATCGCCGGAGTCCGGGCCAGCTTCTGAAACCGGCCCGGTTTCATGCTCGGGCTCGCCTGCAGGCTCGGGTTCCTGCTCGGGCTCGGGTTCCGGTTCCGGCTCCGGTTCCAGGTCGGGTTCGGGTTCCGGCTCTGGCTCCGGTTCCAGCCCGGGTTCGGGTTCCGGCTCGCGTTCGGGCTCATCTTCCGACACCGGCTCTGGTTTCAGTTCAGGTTCCGGTTCTGGCTCAAGCCCGGCTTCCGGCTCTTCCGGCATTTGTTCGTGACCGGAGGCGTCCTGATCGACTGTGATCGTTGGCAGATCATTGGTGTCTTCATTGTCGGTTGCGGTGTTCTGATCGTATTCATCGGACAACGATTCCAGCGCGTTGAATGTGGCGGCGCAAACGCCACAGCGCACACTGCCCTGTGCGGCACGCAGCTGCTCGAAAGAGATACGGAAAATCGTGCCGCATTGCGGACACCGTGTGTACATGGCTCCTCGTCAGCGGGCTGTTGTGCCCGTCAGCAATACCCAGTCATCTGTTTGTCCGGTAACCCTGAGGCTCACCCAGTCGCGAAACGCATCGCACACCTGACGGGCCTGACCGGCAAGGATACCGCTCAAAGCGACATCAGCGCCACGATTGCAGTATTGCCCGAGTTCAGGGGCGAGACCGATCAATGCTCCGCTGAGGATATTTGCAACCAGCACGTCGCAGCGGGGAGATGAAGGAATTGCTGCCGGTTCGACAATCGTGATGTCCCCGAGACAGCGGTTGCGCCGGGCGTTGTTTCGGCAGGACGTCAGCGCCTGCTCATCGATATCGGTACAGGTCGCCCGGAGTGCGCCCAGTGCCAGTGCGGCCACGGCCAGGATACCGGAGCCGCAACCGTAATCCAGCACGGTGCGGTTATTCAGTTCCAGTCCGTCCAGCCATTCAAGGCACAGTGCGGTAGTTGGATGGGCGCCGGTGCCAAAGGCAAGCCCGGGCTCCAGCAGGACCGTCGCGCGATCCTGTGGTACGGCGGCGTCCGGGCGGGGGCAAACCCAGAGCCGGTCGCCGAACTGCTTCGGTTCAAGCTCGCTGCGCCACTCCGCCAGCCAGTCGCGATCTTCAACAACGGTGAAGTCCAGCGGTACCGGGTCTGCCGTTCCTGCGGCTGCCGAGATTTCCCGGGCAATTTTCTCCCGGTCGGCGTCCGGGTTCAGCAATGCGGTGACGCGCAGTTCGGGCCAGCAGGGGATCGATCCCGGCAGTGGTTCGAGGATGGAGCTGTCACCCCGGTCACTCAACGATATGGACAGCGCACCCAGTGCTTCGAGCGTTTCTTCGACGCGCCCGATGAGTGGTTCGTCGAGATTGAATGATACTTGTAGCCAAGTTTTCACTCTGTAAAAAAGACAGCCGCAGAACCGGAGTGCTTCAGACCCGGGACTACAGGCCCAGGCGCTTCTCAAGATAGTGGATGTTGGTGCCGCCTGTCTTGAAAGCGGCGTGCTGGCATATTTCCTGGTGCAGGGCGATGTTTGTATTGATGCCCTCGACCAGCATCTCACTCAGTGCAATATTCATGCGGGCGATGGCCGATTTCCGGTTGTCGCCGTAGACAATGATCTTGGCAATCATCGAGTCGTAGTAAGGGGGCACCGTGTAGCCACTGTACAAATGACTGTCAACGCGAACGCCCGGCCCCCCCGGTGGATGCCACAGATCGACACGTCCGGGTGACGGAGTAAATGTTTTCGGGTCCTCCGCGTTGATGCGGCATTCGATGGCATGGCCGCGCAGCGAGATGTCACTCTGTTTGAATTCCAGCGGCCGGCCTGCTGCAATGTGCAGTTGTGCCTTGACAATATCGATGCCCGTGATGAGTTCGGTGACCGGGTGTTCGACCTGAAGCCGGGTATTCATTTCAATAAAATAGAATTCGCCGTTCTCATAGAGAAATTCGAACGTGCCCGCGCTTCGATAGCCAAGATCCAGGCAGGCCTGGGCGCATCGTTCGCCGATGGCTTCACGCTGCTCCTGGGTAATCCCCGGTGCCGGCGCTTCTTCCAGCACCTTCTGGTGCCGGCGCTGCATCGAACAGTCGCGCTCGAAAAGATGCACGGCATTGCCGTGTGCATCTGCCAGTACCTGTATTTCAATATGGCGCGGATTGGCCAGGAATTTTTCCATGTAGACGGTTTCATCGCCGAATCCCGCCAGCGCCTCGGATTGGGTGATTGCGATGGAGGGAATCAGCGAAGCCTCGGTATGTACCACCCGCATCCCGCGTCCGCCGCCGCCTGACGCCGCCTTGATGATAATGGGGTAGCCGATCTCCCGGGCAATGCGCAGATTCTCGTCGGCGTTATCGCCCAGCGGCCCGTCGGACCCGGGCACACAGGGCACGCCGGCATGCTTCATTGCTGCGATGGCCGCGACCTTGTTGCCCATGGTCCTGATGACATCGGCAGGAGGGCCGATAAAAATAAAGCCGCTTTGCTCGACGCGTTCAGCGAAATCGGCGTTCTCGGACAGGAACCCTTAGCCGGGATGGATCGCGCCGGCGTCGGTGAGTTCGGCAGCGCTGATAATGGCCGGCATGTTGAGATAGCTGCCCGATGACGCCGGCGGGCCGATGCAGACCGTCTCGTCGGCCAGCAATACGTGTTTCTGGCTGGCGTCCGCGACCGAGTGCACGGCAACGGTTTTGACTCCGAGCTCGCGGCAGGCGCGTTGAATTCTCAGGGCGATCTCGCCGCGGTTCGCAATGACGATTTTTTCCAGCATCGGGAATAATCAGGCGATGACGAACAGCGTCTGGCCGAACTCGACCGGCTGGCCGTTCTCGACTTCGATCGCGACAATCCGGCCGCTGACGTCTGCTTCGATCTGGTTCATCATTTTCATTGCTTCGATAATGCAAAGCGTGTCCCCGGCCTTGATTTCGTCGCCGACTTTCACAAACGGCGTGGCATCCGGAGAGGACGATGCGTAGTAGGTGCCGACCATCGGCGACACGACCTTGTGACTGTCATTGCTCTCCTGCGGGACAGCGGCAACCGGCACAGCTTCTGCAGCTGCAGGGAGTACCGGGGCGGCGGCGGCCGGAGCGGGCATGCCGTGCACGACAGGCCCTGATGCGTATCGGGATATTCGAACGGATTCTTCCCCCTCGACGATTTCGATTTCGGCGATTCCGGATTCCTCCAGCAGTTCGATCAGCTTTTTGACCTTGCGAATATCCATCTGCGGTTCCTCAGCCTGATTGCTGTAAAAAAGAATGGGCGGCCTGCAATGCCAGTTCGTAACCCAGCGTTCCAAGGCCGGAGATCGTTCCTGTGGCAATATCGGAAAAGTAACTGCGCTGCCGGAATTCCTCTCGTGCGTACACGTTGCTGATATGGATCTCGATGAAAGGAATATCGACCGCAAGCAGTGCGTCCCGCAGCGCGATACTGGTGTGGGTATAAGCACCGGGATTCAGCAGGATAAATGACATTTTGCCGGCCGCTGCCTGGACCCTGTCGACCAGCTCGGCTTCCGAATTGCTCTGGAATGCCGTCAGTTTGTGCCCCAGGGCCTGTGCGTGCCGGCGGGCCGCGGTTTCGAGCTCATTGAGTGTCGTCGCTCCGTAGGTTCCTGGTTCCCGGGTGCCGAGCAGGTTCAGGTTGGCGCCATTGAGCAGGAGTATTTCAGACACGGGGACGTACACGCATGTTTGCTGTAGATGGCAGCAAGTTTAAGCATTTTCGACGCAAAAAGCTAAGTTTTACGCTGAAAAAATTTCGGGCTTCAGTTCTGCCGGCAAAGTCCTGTCAGAGCGGGGCGAGCTGCTCGCGCGCCTGGGCGGCCGTCATCCTTCCGTCAGCGACCTGGTCGGTGATGGCCAGTATTGCCTCGAGATTCTCGGGATGAATTTCGCCGAGATACAGCCGGAGTATCTCGCCACTGGGTGCGACGAACACCGTGAAGGGCAGGGCCACGAAATCCGCCCCGAACAGATCGGCGGCGGCCATCGCCTGTTCTTCACCGGCCAGGATGGGGTAAGTCACGCCGGTTTCCGCGATGAATGCCTGCACGGCGTCCGGACGATCGATGGCGATCCCGATAATGGCCAGTCCATGGTCCTTGCGCGCTTCGTGCACTTTTTGCAGCAGCGGCATTTCCCGGCGGCAGGGCGCGCACCAGGTTGCCCAGAAATTGATGATCATTGTGTTGCCTGACCATTGGCCGATGCGCTGGGATTTTCCGTTGAGATCCGGGAGGGAAAACTCCGGCAACATGGACACCTCTCCGGCAGTCGCAGCGATTTCGCTTCCGGCCGGTGACCAGGTTTTCGTTCCCATCAGGTAGCCAAGCACGAGAACGGCAAGCAGAAAAACTGTCAGCGAAATTTTTTTCAATAGCGGGTTCATGGGTTTGGCGGAGGTGACTGCAGAAACTGGTTGATGTGGCGGCTGAATTCTGCCCCGGACATATAGCCTACCACCCGGTAATCAGGCCTTTCCAGCCCGTCGGGACCAAAAAACACGATAGTGGGCGGCCCATAGATGCCGAAATACTGAAGTAACTTCTGGTCCACATCGTCGTTTGCCGTGACATCGGCCTGCAGCGTGACGGTATTGGCCAGTGCCTGCAGTACACCGGCATCGGTGAATGTATATTTTTCCATTTCCTTGCACGATACGCACCAGTCCGCATAGAAATCCAGCATCACCGGCTGGCCGAGACTGGTGGCCTGGGCCAGTTCGCGCTGCAGATCCTCGACACTTTTAATTCGCTTGAACACGAGGTGAGCGGACTGCTGTTGCGCGGTGGAAAAATGCAGTGGTCGCAGCGGATCGGTACCGCCCGAGAGGGAGCCCACCAGCATGACGGCGCCATAGAACGCTGCCAGCAAACCCAGCCCCTTGCCGAGCTTGTGTACCGCACGGGAAGAGGTGTCCAGTGTCTGGAAAGCGCCCAGAAACACTCCGGCCATGAATACCAGCATAGCCCACATCACCAGGATCACGTTGGCCGGCAGGATTCGTTCCAGCATCCATATGGCCAGCCCCAGCATCATGAATCCGAATGCGCCTTTGACGTTGTTCATCCACGCGCCGGCCTTCGGGATCAACCGGCCTGCAGACGTGCCGATCACCAGCAGGGGCAGTCCCATGCCGATACTCAGCGCGAACAGGGCGGACGCGCCACGCACCACATCGCCGGTCTGGCCGATTACCGCCAGTGTCGCAACCAGTGGCGGCGCCACGCAGGACGTGACGACCAGTGCAGACAGCATGCCCATCACGGCAGTGCCGATATAGGTACCTGCTTTCTGTTTGCCGCCGGCGTTGGACAGCCGGTTTTGAATGGCAGCAGGAACCCGGAGTTCATACAGGCCGAACATCGACAGGGCCAGCGCAACGAAAAGTACCGCGGCCGATATGATAATCCACGGTTTCTGCAGGGCCGACTGAACCTGCTGGCCGGCGGCGGCAAAAACAGCGCCGGCGATGGTGTAGGTGAGCGCCATTCCCAGTACATAGGTCAGGGAAAGCATGAAGGCTTTGCGGGTGGTCACGTTATCGCCCTGACCGGCAATGATGCCCGACAGTATCGGCACCATCGGCAGCACGCAGGGGGTAAAGGCCAGCAGCAGGCCAAGGCCCGTGAAGGTCAGCATGACCAGTGCCAGGTTACCGGTACCGATCAGGTGCGACAGACGATCCTGTTCGGAGACCATGGTGCCGGTGCCCGGCGTACCGGCCGCCGGCCGTGCCACCGGCTGATCCGAGTTACTGGCGGCAGGCAGATCCACATCGATGCTGATGGTCTGGGGCGGGTAGCAGATACCGTCTTCCTTGCACCCCTGGTATTCCAGCACCAGGGCCATTGGCGTCGGCTCGGGCGTGGCGCGCGATAACGGTATTTCGACCAGCACCTCGTTATAAAAGACCCGCGTTTCGCCGAAGTACTCATCGGTTTTCTGTTTGCCGGGCGGCATGATCAATGTGCCGGGCTGCGGGTTGCCGGCGGCTGCCGAGGCTTTCAGGCTGTCACGATACAGGTAATAGTCGTCGGCAATTGTCCAGGTGACGCCCAGCCGGAAAGGGTCGATCACTTCCACCAGCGGCCGGAAGGCTTCCTCGGGCGGCAGCGGCTCGGATGAGTCCCGGGCGGTGCGGCTGCCGAACAGTGCGCGCAACCCCCCGGATCCGGCGGCTTTTCCCTGCGAATCGAAGCTGACCGTGGTCTTCCAGCGTTGCGGCGGATAACACAATCCGATATCGGCACAGCCCTGGGAGCGAATTTCCAGTTCCAGTTCACGAACGTCCGGCGCGCGGCTGACGACCGGAATACGGATCAGCGCCTTGCCGCGATAGATTTCCATTTCGCCGAAAAATTCGTCTTCGTGGATTTCTCCGGCCGGCATGATGGCTTCGCCCAGTTCAACGCCTTCGGTAGCGGTGGCAAAACCCATCCGCTCTCTGTACATATAGTGTGCAGGCCGGATATTCCACTCGACCAGGATGGCCTCAGGGCTGGACCCGGAATCCAGCGAGACTTCGTACCGGAATACCTGGTCGGGCGGCAGGACGTCCTGAACGGCGTGGCTGTACCAGGGCAGCAGCACAAGGCCCGCCAGAAGCCATTGGCACAGCCGGCGGCCGCGGCCATGCGGGTGAATCGTTGCGGTATTTATCAAGGGGTCGCACTCCTGATCCGGCTCGCCAGATCCAATGTTTCGGCAGGGGGCACTGTGAACTACGGACACCGGGGGGGGTCTGAAGTTCGATCTGGCGCCGGAAAATGCCAGGGCCGCTGACGCGGCTTGAGAATCTACTGGCGCACGGGGCTCGTTGCAAGTATATCGGACCCAGATATGAGAGATATTGCCCTGTGGGCCTTGAATTCCTGAAACCCGTCGCTATTATTAGCACTCGACGTTATTGAGTGCTAACAAACCCGGTCCAGCCCGCATGTGCGGCCGTGGGCCGATTCAACAGGAGGTTTATTCCATGAAGATTCGACCGCTTCATGATCGCGTCATCATTCGGCGTATGGAAGAAGAGCGTACTTCTCCCGGGGGCATTGTGATTCCCGATACTGCAACTGAAAAGCCGATCAAAGGCGAAGTCATCGCAGTGGGCAATGGCAAGCTGCTGGAAAACGGCGAGATCCGCGCACTGGACCTCAAGGCCGGTGACAAAGTGCTGTTTGGAAAATACAGCGGCACCGAAGTCAAGGTTGATGGCGAAGAATTGCTGGTCATGAAAGAAGACGACGTGATGGCAGTTATCGAGGGTTAGTGCCCGGCTGCCGTGACTGAATTACACGATAACCCGTACAGATCAATTTAATAGAGAGGAAAAGCTGATGGCTGCTAAAGATGTCAGATTCGGCGATGATGCGCGCCAGCGCATGTTGGCTGGAGTGAACGTTCTGGCTAACGCCGTAAAAGTAACGCTTGGCCCGAAAGGCCGGAATGTGGTTCTGGACAAAAGCTTTGGTGCACCGACCGTCACCAAGGACGGGGTTTCCGTTGCCAAGGAAATCGAGCTTGAAGACAAGCTGGAGAACATGGGCGCACAGATGGTCAAGGAAGTGGCTTCCCAGACCTCTGATATCGCCGGCGACGGCACCACGACTGCGACCGTGCTTGCCCAGGCCGTGCTGCGCGAGGGACTGAAATCAGTCGCTGCCGGCATGAACCCGATGGACCTCAAGCGTGATATCGACCAGGCGACCAGGGTAATCGTCGGCCAGCTCGAGGAACTGTCACAGCCCTGTGCCGATGACAAGGCCATTGCCCAGGTCGGTACGATTTCCGCCAATTCCGACGAAGACATCGGCAAGATCATCGCCGATGCCATGGACAAGGTCGGCAAGGAAGGCGTGATCACCGTTGAAGAAGGCTCCGGTCTCGACAACGAACTCGAAGTCGTGGAAGGCATGCAGTTCGATCGCGGCTATTTGTCACCGTACTTCATCAACGATCCGCAGAGCCAGAGCGCCGAACTCGAAAACCCCTACATCCTGCTGTTCGACAAGAAAATCTCGAATATTCGCGATCTTCTGCCGCTGCTGGAAGGCGTTGCCAAATCCAGCCGGCCGTTGCTGATCATTGCCGAGGACGTCGAAGGCGAAGCACTGGCGACACTGGTGGTCAACACCATCCGCGGTATCGTCAAGGTGGCTGCCGTCAAGGCACCGGGCTTCGGCGATCGCCGCAAAGCCATGCTGCAGGATATTGCTGTGCTGACCGGTGGCCAGGTGATTTCCGAGGAAGTCGGCCTGAGCCTCGAGAAGGCCAGCCTGGAAGATCTTGGTGAAGCCAAGAAAGTCCAGATTACCAAGGAAAACACCACCATCATCGATGGTGCCGGAAAAGCCGGCGATATCACCAGCCGGGTCGAGCAGATTCAGCGCGAGATCGAGGATTCCAGCTCTGACTACGATCGTGAAAAACTGCAGGAACGCGTTGCCAAGCTGGCAGGTGGTGTTGCAGTGATCAAGGTCGGTGCCGCAACCGAGATCGAGATGAAAGAGCGCAAGGCACGCGTGGAAGATGCATTGCACGCTACCCGTGCAGCGGTCGAAGAAGGTGTGGTCGCCGGTGGCGGTGTCGCACTGATTCGGGCGCTTGGCGGCCTGGAAGGGGTCACCGGTGCCAACGACGACCAGCAGGCCGGGATCAACATCCTGCGCCGTGCCATCGAAGAGCCGCTGCGCCAGATCGTGCGCAACGCCGGTGGCGATGGATCTGTCGTGCTGAACAAGGTGGTGGAAGGCGAAGGCAACTTCGGTTACAACGCCGCTACCGGTGAGTACGGCGACCTGGTGGCGATGGGCATCATCGATCCGGCCAAGGTGGTGCGCTCTGCCCTGCAGAACGCAGCGTCTATTGCCGGTCTGTTGCTGACCACCGAAGCAATGGTCACCGACGTACCCAAGGACGAGGCTGCTCCGCCAATGCCTGATATGGGTGGCATGGGTGGCATGGGCGGCATGATGTAAATCACGCTGCTGCGATCACTCGCGATAAAAGCCCCGCCCTGTGCGGGGCTTTTTTTTGACGTCCAGGGAAGGACTAACATCGCGGAGGCCAGGGATGGCCGGGAGCGATGCGGCGTCCAGGGAAGGACTAACATCGCGGAGGCCAGGGATGGCCGGGAGCGATGCGGCGTCCAGGGATCGGGCTGCGGCACAGATCATGGTTGGATAACGTGCCAATGGTCCGGCATTGCGCGCCCGCTGTCCCCTTTGTCGGGATGGCTCCCTGCGGTCCGCTTTATTCCCTCCAAAGGGGACACCGGCCACACAATGCCTGGTTTTGACGGGAAATTTCGGCGATCGGAGCATGGCATGGTACTGCGGCTGACGACCGAGCCATGATCGGGCTTTCCGGAAAGGCGAACTCAACCACCGATGTCAGAGGACAGGGGGCGGGGACTCTTGGAGGCGGAATAAAGCGGACCGCCAGGGAGCCATCCGCCGGAAAGGGTCGCCGCCCCCTGTCCTCGGGGGCTGGCCGCCATATAATCTCCGGCACAGCTCTCCCCCGATGAACCAGCCGGTCGCTCCGGAGCGCCGCGAAAAAACGGATGGAACTTCAACGGGTCAGGTCTTACAGTGCAGATCATGAATCCCGCGCAGTTTGATTTGTCATCGATGCCGGAGCCGTTGCGCCCGCAGGTGGCGGCGTGGCTCGATGAGCACGCATCATCGCCGCAGTTTGCAGAAGTGCTCAGCAGGTATCCGGCGCTGGCCGCCTCGCTGCCCCGGGTGCTGGCGTGCAGTCCGTGGGTCGCGGGTACGCTGGCCCGCAATCCGGGAATGCTGCACCAGCTCGCCTCCACCGGTCATTTGCAGGCGTCCTGTACGCCGCAGCAGTACCGCGAAATGGCGGCGGCGCTGGATATCGGCACGATGTCCGAGCCGCAGTGTCAGCAGGCGCTCAGGCAGTTGCGCCACCGGGAAATGGTACGGATAGCCTGGCGCGATCTTGCCGGCATGGCCGATGTCGAAGAAACGCTGCGGG
>JAJRXW010000269.1 GCA_024276095.1 Gammaproteobacteria bacterium | reverse complement strand
GACTACGATGCCGATGCGCTGCGGGCGGGGATACGATCCACCCGCGCGGGCCAGCAACTCAGCAAGACCTATGCCTATTCCAACTTTGGCGTCGGCCTGCTCGGCTATCTGCTGGGAATCGTTGACGGCGGTGGCTACCGGCAAGCGCTGACAAGCCACGTGCTGATACCACTGGGCATGGAAACGGCGACCTTCGAAGACAGCGCAATGCTGATCCCCGGACACCAGGCCGGCCGACCGGTATCCAACTGGCACTTCAGTGCACTATCCGGCGCCGGCGCCCTGCGCGCCAGCGGCCAGGAACTGGCCCGGGTTCTCCGGCCCTGGCTGTCCGACGATACCAACGTGCTGCGCCACGATGTGTCGGCAGACCTGGAAACAGCCGCTGCCACCGGCGACAACGTGAATGTCACCCGGATCTGGCACTCCGTGGGGGACGGCGACCAGCGGGTTTTCTGGCACAACGGCGGTACCGGCGGTTACAGCAGTTTTGCCGGCTTCAACCCGGGTACCGGCCAGGGGCGCATCGTGCTGTCCAATGCCGGTTTCGACGTCACCGTATTCGGCCTGGGACTGCTGGGCGCCGGGCCGCCTCAAACTGCAGCGACAGCCGGCAATCGCGCCGCGGACGAACCGTACGCGTATGGCGATTACCATGGCTACTTCGCCGTTACACCGGAATTCGTGCTCAGCGTTTTCGACGTCGGAGGCCAGCTGGTGGTGCAGGGCACCGGGCAACAGGCACTGCCGCTGGTACGCAGCGGCAAAGACAAGTTCAACATCAAATACGTAGACGCACAGCTGCGCTTTGAGCGTGACGATTCAGGCAGCGTGCAACGCGCCATCCTGTATCAGAACGGCCAGGTGTTACCCGCGGAACGTGTGGATACACCGGTTTCCGCAGTCTATACCGAGATCGAAGTGAACGCGGACACGCTGCGCACCTTTGCAGGTAAATACGATCTCGCCGGGGGCGCCCGATTCGAAGTGACGCTGCAGGGCTCACAACTGATGGTACGTCTGGACAGGTAACAGGCGCTGCCGGTATTCCCCTTCCAGGCCGACCGGTTCTTTTTCAGGGCCGTTGACGCACAACTGACCTTCAATCGCGAGGATGGCGAGATAGTCAGCCTGACGCTGCATCAAAACGGTATCGACCAGGTAGCGTACCGACAGTGAGCGAACCGCGAACCATTGGACTGTTCGGCACCATTTCAATCGGCATCGGCGGAATGGTCGGAGGCGGCATTTTTGCGGTACTGGGTGAAGCCGTATCGCTCGCCCACGGAGCAACTGCAGTGGCCTTTCTTATCGCCGGAATCGTCGCACTGCTGACTTCCTACTCCTACGCGAAGCTGTCGGTCACCTACCGGAATCGTGGCGGAACCGTCATATTCGTCGACAATGCCTTCGGTCACAATACTTTATCCGGCACGGTCAACCTGATGCTCTGGCTGAGTTACCTGGTCACGATTTCCCTGTATGCCGTTGCTTTTGCCGCTTATGCGCAAACCTTCTTTGCCGGCAATACCAGCCAGTGGCTGCCGCACCTGCTGATCAGCGCCGCCATACTGCTTCCTGCCCTGATCAACCTGATCAGCGCTTCTTTCGTTGGCGAAACGGAAACAATCATTGTGCTCATCAAGGTCTCGTTGCTGATACTCATCGTCGCGACCAGCGCATCGTATGTTGATATTGAACGGCTGTC
>JAJRXW010000268.1 GCA_024276095.1 Gammaproteobacteria bacterium | reverse complement strand
TCGAAAAAGCCATCGATGAATTGCGTGGCGGGCAGCAGGTCGACGACCCCAATGCGGAAGATACCCGACAGGCCCTGGAGAAATATACCATCGACCTGACCGAGCGCGCCGAGCAGGGCAAGCTGGACCCCATTATCGGCCTGGATGACGAAATCCGGCGAACCATCCAGATTCTGCAGCGGCGCACCAATAACAACCCGGTGCTGATCGGCGAGCCCGGCGTGGGCAAGACTGCCATCGTAGAGGGTCTGGCCCAGCGCATCGTCAATGGCGAAGTGCCCGAGGGCATTCGCAACAAGCGGATACTGTCGCTGGATCTCGGTGCCCTGGTAGCGGGTGCCAAGTTCCGTGGTGAATTCGAGGAGCGGCTCAAGGCCGTGCTCAACGATCTGGCCAAACAGGAGGGCCAGGTCATCCTGTTTATCGATGAACTGCATCTGATGGTGGGCGCCGGCAAGGCCGAGGGCTCCATGGATGCGGGCAATATGCTCAAACCGGCTCTGGCGCGCGGGGAGTTGCATTGTGTGGGTGCAACCACGCTGGACGAATACCGCCAGTACATTGAAAAAGACGCAGCGCTGGAACGGCGGTTCCAGAAAGTGCTGATCGATGAGCCGACGGTGGAAGATACCATTGCCATCCTGCGCGGCCTGAAGGAACGCTATGAAGTGCATCATGGTGTAGAGATCACCGACCCGGCAATCGTTGCCGCAGCAACGCTGTCGCACCGGTATATTTCCGATCGGCAGCTGCCGGACAAGGCCATCGACCTGATCGATGAAGCCGGGTCGCGGATCCGCATGGAAATCGATTCCAAGCCGGAAGTCATGGACCGGCTCGACCGGAAAATCATTCAGCTCAAAATCGAGCGGGAAGCGCTGAAGAAAGAATCGGACGATGCGTCCAGGAAACGCCTGGCCGACATCGAGGCGCAGCTCACCGCGCTGGAGAAGGAATACTCGGATTTCGAGGAAATCTGGAAAGCCGAAAAAGCGGCCATGCAGGGCGCAACGCATATCAAGGAAGAGCTGGAACGTGCCAGGATCGAACTGGAAACAGCCCATCGTGCCCAGGACCTGGCTCGTGCCTCCGAAATCCAGTACGGGCAGATTCCCCGGCTTGAACAGCAGCTGGCCGATGCGACGGAAATGGAGCAGAAGGACAATCAGCTGATTCGCAACCGCGTCACGGAAGAAGAAGTTGCCGAGGTCGTGTCCAAATGGGCCGGTATTCCGGTTGCCAAAATGCTGGAAGGCGAGAAGGAAAAACTGCTGAATATGGAAACGGCGATCCACGAAAGGCTGGTGGGCCAGACAGAGGCGGTAGCGGTGGTTGCCGATGCCATCCGCAGGTCCAGGGCGGGCCTGTCGGATCCCGACCGGCCGAACGGCTCGTTCCTGTTTCTCGGGCCGACCGGCGTCGGCAAGACGGAACTGTCCAAGGCACTGGCTGCTTTCCTGTTCGACAGCGATGAGGCCATGATCCGCATCGACATGTCGGAATTCATGGAGAAGCATTCGGTGGCGCGGTTGATCGGAGCGCCGCCGGGATATGTCGGCTATGAGGAGGGCGGTTACCTGACCGAGGCGGTGCGCCGCAAACCCTATTCGGTGATCCTGCTCGACGAAATCGAGAAGGCGCATCCCGATGTGTTCAATATTCTTCTGCAGGTGCTCGATGACGGGCGCCTGACGGACGGTCACGGCCGGACAGTGGATTTTCGCAATACCGTGGTGATCATGACGTCGAATCTCGGTTCGCAGCAGATTCAGAGCATGGCCGGAGTCGACGGGAACTACGGGGCGATGAAAGCTGCCGTCATGGAAGTGGTCAGCGAGCATTTCCGGCCCGAATTCATCAATCGCGTCGACGATATCGTCGTATTCCATGCCCTGAAACCGGAGCAGATACGCGAAATCGTCGTGATTCAGCTGCGCTACCTCGAGCAGCGGCTGGCTGACCGGGATATGGAAATGGAAATTTCCGGCCCGGCGCTGGATTACCTGGCGGAAGCGGGGTTCGATCCGGTCTACGGTGCGCGGCCTTTGAAGCGCGCCATTCAGCAATATATCGAGAATCCGCTGGCCCAGGATATCCTGAAAGGCTCGTTTGGTCCCGGTGACAGGGTGAAGATTGATCTCGACGGTGGCAAAATCGCCTTCCGCTGCGAGACAACAGCCGCGGCCTGAACAAAACAGACAAAATGATTTTCCGGAGTAAGTGAATGCCGATCTATGAATATGCCTGCGAAAGCTGTGGCCACACTTTCGACGCACTACAAAAAATTGGAGAGGAGCGGTTAACGGAATGTCCCGAGTGTCATCGGCCCGAGCTGAAAAAGCTGGTCTCGGCCCCCGTTTTCAGGCTCAAGGGCAATGGCTGGTACGAGACGGATTTCAAGACGGAAAACCGCCGCAACCTGGCTGATTCGGGCCAGCCGGATTCCGGCAAGAGCCAGGCCGGCAGCAAGGCTAACGGCAAGGGTGGTGCCGCAGGGAAAAAGGCCAAGGCAAAATCCGGCGACAAGCCTGCGGTGACGAAAGGCAGCTAATTGGGCCCAGCCCTGCTAAATTAGCACTATGAAACGAATTCGCAGATACGTCGTTGCCGGCCTGCTGGTGTGGGTGCCCATCGGCGTCACGGTGTTTGTGCTGAAGATCCTGGTAGATCTGCTCGATCAGACCCTGCTGCTGCTGCCGCTGGCCTACCGCCCCGAAACGCTGCTGGGTTTCCGGATACCGGGTCTGGGTATCGTGCTGGCGCTGATTATCCTGATCGTGACCGGCGTGCTGGCGGCCAACCTGCTGGGACGGCGGCTGGTGAGCTTCTGGGAATCCGTGTTGCAGAGGATTCCGCTGGTTCGGTCGATCTACTCTGCCGCCAAGAATTTTGCCGAAGTCGTATTCAACGACAGCAACCAGTCATTCAACAGGGTGTTGCTGATTGAGTATCCACGCAAAGGTTTGTACAGTTTGTGTTTTCAGACTTCCACGGCCCTGGGAGAAATTCAGGCCCGAACGGGCAGTGAAGTGATTTGCGTTTTTGTGCCGACCACGCCGAACCCGACCTCCGGGCTGATCCTGATGGTGCCCAGGGACGATGTCATCGAACTGGACATGGATGTGGAGTCCGCGTTGAAGATGATTGTGTCACTCGGGGTTGTGGTGCCCGTCTGGAAAAAGAAAGACGGCCGTATTGAACTGGAGCGTTCCGACGCATCTTCGTCCCCGTCCTGACGTTCCCCCCGAATTATTCATACAGGCAGGTAATTTATGCGCAGCCATTATTGTGGTGAGATCAATGCCGAGGTGATCGGCGAAACAGTGTCGGTCGCCGGATGGGTGCATCGCCGGCGTGACCATGGCGGGGTGATTTTCATCGATCTGCGCGATCGGGAAGGATTGCTGCAAATCGTTTTCGATCCCGATGCTCCGGAGATATTTGCCGAAGCGGAGCGCATCAGGGGCGAGTACGTGCTTTCCGTCAGGGGCAAGGTCCGCGCCAGGCCGGAAGGCACCGTCAATGAGAAACTGGCGACCGGTGAAATCGAGGTGCTGGTTGCGGAACTGACGGTTCTGAACGAATCCGAAACGCCGCCGTTTCATCATGACGAGCCTGCCAACGAAGACATCCGGCTGCGTTACCGCTACCTGGACCTGCGCCGCGAACAGATGAGCGCCAACATACGTCTGCGGCACAGGGTGACCCGTACCATGCGGGCCTATATGGACCATCACGGTTTTGTCGATATCGAGACGCCGATGCTGACCCGGGCAACCCCCGAGGGCGCGCGCGATTACATCGTTCCCAGTCGCACGCATCCCGGCGCGTTTTTCGCCCTGCCGCAGTCGCCGCAGATTTTCAAGCAGTTGCTGATGATGTCCGGGTTCGATCGTTACTACCAGATCGTCCGCTGTTTTCGGGACGAAGACCTGCGTGCCGACCGCCAGCCCGAATTTACCCAGCTCGATATCGAAACCTCGTTCATGGACGAGAACGGCATCATGGAAATCATGGAGGACATGATCGGGGAGCTGTTCGACATGGTGCTGGGTGTGAAGTTGCCATCGCCGTTTCCGCGCATGAGCTACAAAGAAGCGATGGACCGCTTCGGTACCGACCGCCCGGACCTGCGGGTCGACCTGGAACTGGTGGAAGTTTCGGATCTGATGACCGATGTGGAGTTCAAGGTCTTTGCCGGGCCGGCAAAAGATGAGAACGGCCGGGTTGCGGCGCTGAAACTGCCGGGCGGCGCCAGCCTTACGCGCAAGGAAATCGATACCTATACCGAGTATGTGGGGCGCTACGGTGCCAAAGGCCTGGCCTATATCAAGGTCAATGACGCTGCCGCCGGAAGGGAGGGCCTGCAGTCGCCCATTCTCAAGTTCCTGCCCGATGAGACCGTCAGCGGTCTTGTCGAACGCCTCCGGCCGGAGACCGGAGACCTGATATTTTTCGGCGCTGACAGGGCATCGGTAGTGAACGATGCACTGGGTGCGCTGCGCGTCAGGGTGGCGCAGGATCGTGGGCTGGTCAGGGAGGGCTGGCGGCCGCTCTGGGTGGTGGATTTTCCGATGTTCGAATGGGATGCGGCGGAGCAGCGCTGGTCGGCATTGCACCATCCGTTTACCGCGCCGTCGGTCGACGATGCCGCGGCGCTGGCCGGCGCACCGGGAGAGGCCCTGTCACGTGCTTATGACATGGTGCTCAACGGTTCGGAAATTGGCGGCGGGTCGATCAGGATCCACAACGAAGGAATCCAGTCCGCAGTCTTCGATATTCTCGGCATCTCGGCAGAGGAGGCGGAATCGAAATTCGGATTCCTGCTCAAGGCGCTGCGTTACGGGTGTCCTCCTCATGGAGGAATCGCTTTCGGTCTGGACCGGATCGTCATGCTGATGGCCGGTGCGACCAGTATTCGTGACGTGATTGCATTTCCCAAGACGCAAACCGCGAGTTGCCTGCTGACCGATGCGCCGGGCCCGGTGTCGCAACAGCAATTGAAGGAAACCGGCATACGGCTGCGGGCCAGCGAAAAGAAATCATCTTGAAAGAAACGGTAGTTGTAATCCACGGCCTGTGGATGACCGGTGTCGAATGTTCCCTGTTGCGACACCGGCTGGCAAAAGATTACGGTTTCGATACCTGCCGGTTCAGTTACCACACGGTTCGGGATGGTCTTCCGGAAAACATCCGCAGGCTGGGCGCGTGCCTGGAAAAGATTCGGTCCGGGCGCATCCACCTGGTCGGCCACAGCTTCGGCGGCGTGCTGGCTTTGAATTATCTGAGCCGGAGCGATCCGGAACTGCCTGTCGACGCCCGTCTTGGCAGAGCGGTTTGCCTGGGCCCGCCGTTGACGGGCAGCCAGGCGGCTCGCGGATTCCTGCGCATGCCGTGGGGGGCGGAAATGCTGGGCCGGATGATTCGCGAGAATGTCATCGAAAACCCGCTCGAGGAATACACCGGTAAACAGGATGTCGGCGTGATTGCCGGGACCCTGGGTATCGGCCTGGGCCAGGCGTTTTCCAGCCTGGACGGGCCGCATGACGGCACCATACTGGTTTCCGAGACCCGCCTGCCGGGCATTACGGACCACATCGAAGAGCATGTGACCCATGTGGGCCTGCTGTTCTCGCGGTCCGTTGCAGAACAGACCGGCTGGTTTCTTCGCCATGGAGAATTCCGCAGAGGCTGAACTTGCATTTTTTGACATGCTCTGTTCCGCTATGCACTCTCTGGTTACGGCGGTGATTTATGATGTATTTGATGCGGCGGATGGCCCTCGGTTTGTCGCTTGGCTGCATCCTGTGGGCAGCGAATGCCTGTGCGGATGCTCTTCCTGTTGAAGCGTTCGCAACTCTTCCGCAGTTTGACGATATGGAGCTTTCCCCGGACGGCAGGTATCTCGCCGTCAAAGCCTATCGCGAAGACCGTTATGTTCTGATCATTTACGATCTCGACAATCTCAAAACGAAAAAACCACTGGTTGTTGCGACAGAGCCCTGGTCGGTACGGGATCTGAAATGGGCGAACGACGATCGTATTCTCACTACCGTGGTGTATGCGGTGCGCGACAATCGCCTGGATTTGTACGCCGAGCAGTTGACGGCATTCGATGCCGACGGCGGTAATCCGCTGGTATTCAAGCCGCCCAAGACAAAGTCGGATGACTGGCGTGACCTGTTTCTCGGCGATGCGATTGTCAATATGTTGCCGGATGACCCGAAACATGTGCTGGTGAGCTGGAACCCGGATAACTTCAAGGAGCCCAGGCTCTATAAACTGAACGTCTATACCAGCAAACTGACACTCGTTCAGCCGGGAAAGCGCAGTGTCCAGTCATGGCTGGTCGACAGGCAGGGCAGGCCGAGAGTAGGCGGTGGTACCGACAGCGGAGATATCAGGGCATTCTATCGTCCGGTCGGCAAGAAGCAGTGGAAACGACTGTTCAAAAAACCCCTGGAGGAAAGAACGATATTCAACGCTGTCCTGATCGATGCAGAAGATCCCGATATTGCCTGGGTTCTTTCTGATTTCGAAGCGGACACGGTCGGGCTTTACAGGTACCGGTTGAGTACCGCTGCCTTTGTCGAGGAGATATTCAGGCATCCCGAAGTCGATCTGGCCGGGGTCGTCTATGATCGGAATCGTACTGAAATACATGGCGTGAGCTTTGTGAGCGGCGATTTCGGCGTGCATTGGCTGAATCCTGCCGAGTCGCACATCCTCGACAGGATTTACGATCGCCTGCCCGGACTCGGGTTGTTCATCGCCAGTAAATCCGCGGATTACAATCGCGTCGTGATCGCCGCATCGCCCGAGGGCGGCCCGGTTCGCTATTACCTGTATGACCCGGATCGGGACAAGTTGCAGCTGTTTGCGCACACTTATCCGCAGCTGGACGGTAAACCGTTGTCAACGATTCAGACCGTGTCCTACAAGGCCAGGGACGGACTTGAAATCGAGGCCTTCGTGAGCCTGCCTGCCGGCGCCGGCTATCCGCCGTCGACACCGCTGCCCGCTGTCGTCATGCCGCATGGCGGGCCGGCTGCCAGGGATTTTGCTGCTTTCGATCCGATGGTGCAGCTGCTGACCAGTCGCGGTTACGCGGTGCTGCAAATGAATTTTCGCGGCTCGGCCGGT
>JAJRXW010000267.1 GCA_024276095.1 Gammaproteobacteria bacterium | reverse complement strand
GCCACTTTGGCCCGCAGGTCGTCCACCAGTGCCTGGTTTCGTTTTCTGTTTTCCAGAAAATCCGCGGAGCTCGTATCGAGGTTGCTTTTCAGTACTGTCATTTCGTGGCCCCGGTTGTTTCGCCGGCAGTTTCCAGCAGGCGCATGGCCTGAACGAGATGCGGACGATCCAGCATTCTTCCTTCGATACTCACAACCCCGGTCCCGGAGTGACGTTCGAAAGCATCGACAACCTGCTTTGCAAACGCGACTTCATCGGCCGTTGGCGTAAACGCCTCGTTGATGACCGGCACCTGCGCAGGATGAACAGCCATCATTCCGGAAAAACCGTCGCGCCGCGCGGACGCTGCATACTGGCGCAAACCGTCGAGATCGCGGTAGTCGGAATACACGGTGTCGATGACATTCAGTTGTGCGGCTGCGGCAGCCAGCTGACATAAAGAGCGGACCGTTTGATAGGTTGCCGAGAAACTGCCCTCGGGTGTTCTGTTGCTGGTCGCCCCCAACTCCGCGGAAAGATCCTCGGCGCCCCAGGTCAGGCCCCAGAGACGGTCGGGCGAATCAATATAGCCGGAGAGGTTGGCGACACCCAGTGCCGTTTCGGTTGCGATCGCCAGCAGTTGTATGGCGCCGGATTCCAGATTGTGGTCCTGCTCGAGACCAGCGACCAGGGCATCGATCTGACGAACGTCGGCGACAGAATCCGGCTTGGGCAGCACGACACCTGACGGCCCGGCGGGAATCACGGCCGCCAGGTCCTCCCGGACCATTTCGGCACCGCGTGGATTGATCCGCACCCATAACTCCGGCCCGCAGGCGCCCTGATGCGCAAGCAGGTAATCGCGGCAGATTGCCCGCGCTTTTGCCTTGTTGTCCGGCGCTACGGAATCTTCGAGGTCCAGTATCGCTACATCCGCCTGGCTGCCGGTCAGTTTTTCCAGCTTGTGCGCATCGTCGCCGGGCACAAACAGCCAGCTGCGACGAATCATGACACGGGTCTCTTCAGCATCAGCGCATTGCGTTTGCAGTTGGCCACTTCATCGCCATGCTGGTTAAAGGCCCGATGGGCGAAACTTACTATCCCTGCATTGGGCCGGGATTTGCTTTCGCGCATGGCCAGGACTTCCGTCTCCACTCTCAATGTATCGCCGATAAATACCGGCCTGGGAAACCGGACTTCGTCCCAGCCCAGGTTGGCAACGGTTGTGCCCATGGTCGTATCGCCGACCGAAATACCGACCATCAGGCTGAGCGTGAAACAGCTGTTGACCAGGATCCGGCCGAACTCGGTGCCCTTGCAGTACTCGGCATCGAGATGCAGGGGCGCGGGATTGTGCGTCAGTGTGGACATCAACAGGTTGTCCGCTTCCGTCACGGTACGCCGCAGCGCATGCCGGAACACGCTTCCCGGCTCGAAGTCCTCGTAGTACAGGCCTGTCATGATGCACCCCTGATTCAGCTTGAGCCAAACAATACCATGAAGAATTCCGCGAGAAACCCGGATATATTGTAGAATCAGCAGGTGATCAAGAAAATTCTGATTCGTTTGGCGGCAGTATTGTTGCTGGGAGCGGGCGTGGTCTACCTGATCATGCCCCCGGTCAATGTGCCCATCCAGATCCTGCGTGGCGGTGTCCAGGCCGACGAGCTGGTGCTTGCCGATCGCATCAGCCTGCCCGACGGATTCAGCTTCACCGTTTTTGCCACTGACCTGCCCAGGGTGCGCACGATGCTGGTCACCGAAGCCGGCGATCTGCTGGCGACGACACCGCGCACCGGTGAAGTGCATCTGCTCTACAGGGATTCCAGCGGCGACGGCGCGGCAGACGACGCAACGGTCATTCTGTCGGACCTGGATCGGCCCTTCGGGCTGGAGTTTCTTGACGGCTGGCTCTATGTTGCCGAACCCGATGCCATCGGCAGGATCAGGTTCGATCCATCGGCACGAAAAGTCAGCGGCAGCTACGAGCGAATCGTTACCGGGATCCCCTCGGAGGGAAGACACATATCGAGAACGATCGCCCTGGGCCCGGACGGATGGCTGTATGTCACCGTTGGATCGTCCTGCAACGTCTGTATCGAAAAAGACCCCCGCCAGGCGGCGATGCTGCGTATCAGCCCGGACGGCAAACAGCAGGAAATCTATGCGACCGGCCTGCGCAACTCGGTGGGGTTCGACTGGTCACCCCGGGACGGGGCCCTGTATGCCGTGGACAATGGCCGTGACATGCTGGGAGATGATTTTCCGCCCGAGGAACTCAACCGGATCGTCAGGGATGGATTTTATGGCTGGCCGTTCATCAACGGTTTTGGCGCTCCCGACCCGGAACTTGGCACGGCAAATGACCCCCGGATAGCCGACGCCATTGACCCGGTTTATGGCCTTCGGGCACACAATGCGCCTTTGGGCATGCGCTTTCTGCGCTCCGGAAAATATCCGCAGGCCTACCACCATGACGCGCTGGTCGCCCTTCACGGGTCATGGAACCGGCGGGAAAAGACGGCTATAAAGTCGTACGGCTGCACTGGGCCGATGACGGTTCGATCATCGAAAGTGACTTCATGGCCGGGTTTCTCGAGAACGGCAATGTCATCGGTCGGCCGGTCGATATCGTCGAAAGCCCGTCCGGGGAAATTTTCATCTCCGACGACTTCAACAGCTCCATCTACCGGGTGGTCTATTCAGACCGGTAGCCTGCCGGAGACCCTGGGTCCGACTCCTTACCGCCAGGCGCTGAAATCCGGGTCCGGCTCCCAGCCTTCCGGTGGTGTAGCCTTCGGCGGCACGCCCCGGTAGTTTTCCGGGCCCAGGTTCAGCGAGGACACATCCATGACATAGGAATACAGGGAGTAGCTTCCCGGTTCACTGCGGGTAAAGACCATCTTCTTGCCATCCGGAGAGAATGCACCCATGCCGTCCCAGCCGCGGTTGTAGGTCAGTCGCACCGGTTCGCCACCGGCCATATCGGCCAGGAACAGCTCCCAGTTGCCGCCCTCGATGATACGCACGAGCAGAAAGTGCCGACCGTCCGGCGCAGGAAACGGGGACCAGTTGGTATCGTTGGTAAAGGTACGCGGCTGCACGTCCCGCTCGGTACCCGGTACCTTCAGGGAGAAGATGTTCATCGGTGTCGGGTTTCGTGTCCCGTTTTTCCTGTTCATCTCCTCCACCCGTTTTTTCTCGCTTTGCTTCCAGGCACGGAAGATCACGGTTTCGCTGTCCGGAAGAAAATAGGCCTCCCCTTCCTGCCAGTCATCGGTAAAGGTCAGCTGTGTCTGTTCCGTGCCGTCCGGCTTCATGCGCCACAGGTCTGCATTGCCATCGATCTGGCGACCGAAGACGATCCACTTGCCGTCGGGAGAAACCGTCGACTCAGCGTCATACCACCGGTTGTTGGTCAGACGCCTGACGTTCCCGCCGTCCAGGTCGGAAGTATAAAGTTCCGCCCCCTGTGGATAGTCGGCATCGTCCGACCAGCTGCCGGCAGGCATATCGTCGATGTGATCGCGGGTCGATGTCCAGAGCAGCCGCTCGCCGTCCGGGAAAAACCAGGAGCAGGCATCCATGCCATGATCGTTGATGCGGCGGATGTCTTCTCCGGCGTCGGTAAAAGTATAGGTCAGGGCGCCTCCCACCTTGCCCCGGCCGGGATCCTGGGCATCCGGGTCCTTGACCTGGGCGATCAGGTGAATACCATCGGGAGCGTAATAGGCTTCACCGTTCTCCGGAAGATTGGGAATCCTGTACATCGGCAACTCCCGGGACCCCTGCGCCGACACCGCCGCGGCCGGCGCCAAAAAACCGAATCCGGTCAGTGCAGCTGTCGCCAGTATCAACCAGTTACTCGGACACGCAGTGTACATGGTGATCTCCTCGGTGAATGAATGATTCAGTATCGCGCAGGCCATGCGAAAAAATCATTGCGGCATCGTATCGTTCTGTAACAGTTTGTAACGAATCAGTTGCGACTGCGTGACCGTGGCGAATGAAAGTACAAATAACGGAACAGGGCATCCTTACCGTGACAATCTGCGCACAGGAAGTTTTTTGTGGACTGGAGACGGAGGAAACTTGAATGCACGTCGCCCTCAATATTGCTTCCCGCAGCAGTCACGCTGCTGTCGGATGACCATCGATGAGGATTATGGCAGCTATAACAACCGATCTCACCCAGCTTTCCCGAGTCCGACTGCTCTTTGAACACCGGTATTCCGCCGGAAGACCAGGCGAGAACCTCCTGGGGATGCCCGCCTTCTTCCGGCACTTTTTCGTCGGCAACGCCCTTGCGGGAATGACAGCCAAGACAAAAGCCATCGCCCTGCTGCGGCCCTTCGATTGACTCCCGAGCCCATAGTGCGCGCTGCGAGCCGGCGTTGTGCGGTGTATGGCACTGACCGCAAAGCCCGGCCTCGGACACCGTCTGACCGGACAGGTTGACGGCATCCGCTGCGGTAATACGCAGGTCGTGGTCTGTTCCCAGCACGTCTGAGTATCCCTCATGGCACTCGGCACACAGGCCGCCGTGTTCATCGCCGATCCTGAGAAAACTGGTGGTAATATCGCCCTCAACCCGGCTTTTGAGCCCCTCCCGGCTAAGCGGGTCATTCGGGTCCCATTGGTGTGGATCATGGCAGCTCGTGCAATCTACGCTGCTGCCATCGTCAGCTGCCACACCAACCGGATGGCTGTATCGACCGGTCAGCTTGTCGCCGGCGTCGCCGCCATCCTGATGACAGCTGCTGCACAGCTGCTCTACGGGTTGTTGTCCGGGACCTGTGGTTTTTGCCCACATGTAATCCGCTTCACCCATATGTGCGCGGTGACAGGACATACAGACTCCCTCCATATCCTCCTGCTCGCGCCCGTGTGGAGAAAGGCGGACCAGATCCTTTTCGACGTGACAGTTGACGCACAGTTCGTCCCGCCCGGTATCGACAATCCGCAGAAAATTGCCGATCCTGCCGTCTGTGTCCGGGCTACTGTGTGGATCATGGCAGGAAGCACAACCGACGAGTTCACCATCCGGTGCTGCGTTTCCATACTCGTCATAAAGCGGTAACGGTATCAATGCCGGCGACCCGTCGATTCTTTCGACCGCACTGCTCCATCCGTGCGCGTCGATACTGATATCCAGCTTGCCGACAGAAACCCCTACCGGGTGACTGTGCCGATCCAGCGTACGGGCATCCGCAGGACCCTTTTCACCATGGCAGCTCAGGCAGGCCGCAGCAGCCGGTGGCGCATCGGCCGGAGCCGACCGCGCCCACATGGCGGGACCCAGTCCGTTGTGGGTTCTGTGGCACGAGCCACACAAGCCGGCATCTGTGGCAGGGATACCGGCGGCATTGGTACTGGCCGGCAGGCTCACCGCTACGTCATGATCGGTCTCCGCAAGCTGCCACTTGTCTTCATGGCACTCGCGGCACAGTGCCGACCCCTGATCGTTCGCCCGGCGCAAAAAGCTGTTACCGGCATCTCCATCCTGCCCGGGTTCCGGCACCCGCCCGGCATGGGCCGGGTCCCACTGATGGACATCATGGCAGGAGGAACAAACCACCATGCCGGCATCCGTTTCTCCGGCGCGCGTACCCACGCGTATACCCTGGACCGTGAAAGTCGGCAAATCCACCGGGCGCCCGAGAACAGCGGCATCGACACCGACCGGATGGCTGTACTCGCCTACCTGGTGCCGCTCTGCGACAGCGCCCCGGGTATGGCAACCCAGACACAGAGCCGACATCGCATCGGTATCGGCCGGAACTTTCCGCGCCCACATTTTCGGCCCGCTGCCGCCATGCGCCACATGGCATGCACTGCAGACACCGCCATCAGCATTGGCATCGGCATCGGCGGAAAGATCGTGCCGCCCGCCGATCACCCGGCTTTCTTTCTGGTGGCAATCCCGGCACAGAGCAGACCCGGCATTCCCGACGACGAGGATTGCATCTTCACTTTGCGCTTTATGGGGCGTATGGCGGCTCTGACAGATCAGCTTTCCCTGGTCGCCCAGCCGACCGCCCTGATCCAGCAGTTCAGCGGCAACCTGGGCCCGGGCGGGCAGAATATTGACAGGATGCGTACCGGTACCGGCCGCAATTTGCAGCGTTGCGGCGTTCTGGGGCAGATGGCAGGTACCGCATAGCTCGGAGTTGTCATTGGCCACCACCAGCAGTTGGTCGTCTGCCGCGAGGTGTGCCGTATGGCAACTCTGGCAGGTCACTTTACCGTCGGTACTCAATGACAGATGGCGCGCGCCTGCCTCGAGCGCCTTCGGGTCGACTGCCACGTCAACCGGATGATTGCCGCTGACCGCCCCTTTCAGCCTGTCCACATGACAGGCCTGACACAGTTCGCCGTCACGGCTGCGCACTCGCATGAAAACAGGTGAATCGGTGGCCTCCCAGTCAACGCCGTGAGCGGTGTGACAGGTACCGCAATACACCTTGCCGTCGTCGTTCAGCGGAAACAGGTTCTTGTCATCGACCAACGGCCGGGCAATGGCATCGGAAGGCACCACCCCTACCGGGTGCTCCTTGTGACCGTCTTTCCACAACGCCCGCGAATCGAGCATGAAACCATCGTGACAGGACAGGCACATCAGGGAAGTGCTGGTCACATCCTGTTGACCCGTATCGACGATTGGCCGGGGGTCATAGGGAATCAGTGTACTCACGTCCTCGCGCTTGAACGCGTTCAGCCACATGATGTGACATGTGGCACATTCACGCTGCTCAGCCACATCGCGGGCCGCCTGTACATCCGGCACTTCCAGGGCCAGCATTATCAACACTGCAAGCCCGACAATATGTCCGGCAGCATATACGGCGGATAACCGGGAAGCGGCACGCATCACTGCCGTGCCTCAGGTGAAAAAACCGAAACCCTGTTTGCCAGCATCTCGACAACATACAAACGATCCTGCGAATCGAAAGCCATCCCCACCGGGGCCGACAGTCGCTGCGGCTCACCGCCGGTACCCAGTACGTGCTGAAAACGGCTTTCGCTGTCGAAAACCTGTATGACCCCGAGATAGCTGTCACTGACATAGGCCCACCCGCTGCTATCTACTGCTACGCCCTTGGGGCGAAACAGTTCTCCGGGTTTGACTCCCCAACTACCCAGCTGAACCAGAAATTTCCCCTGCGCCGTGAATTTCTGTACCCGTGTGTTCAGTACATCTACGACATAGACAAAATCCTCCCTGTCAATTGCGACGGTGGCCGGATAACGGAACTTGCCCTTGCCGACACCGGCGCCGCCCCAGGCCTGAATGACCCGACCTTCGAAATCGAACTTGATGACCTGGTGATTGTTGTTCCCGGTAACGATCAAAGCGCCGTTATCGGACATCGCCGCTACATCGACCGGCGCGACCTTGACTCCATCGACAAGCAGCGGAACGGTTTTCCTGAAGTTCCCCGCGGCGGAAAAAACCGAGACCCGATAATTGCCTTTGTCGGCAACATATACATCACCGTTACTGCCGACATCGAGACCTACCGGATCCTTCAGCAAACCATCAACGCTGCCCGGACCGCTGAATGACCGGATATAGCTGCCGCGCGCTGAGAAAACCACGATCCTGCTGTTGCCGCTGTCGACGACATAAATACGCCCGTCGCGGCTGACTGCCACATCCGTAGGCAGTGACATGGAGCCACCGGAAGGGCTTTCCAGATTGAACAGATGGCGGACAGGCCCGGTCGGAATATCAGCCGTAGCCAGACCGCTGAACAGGACAAGAACGATTACCGGGACACGATTCATTCTTTCCGTGAGCCAAGCAGATCCGGCATGAAGAACTGATTGTATTTCTCGATCAGCCCGGCGATGGGCAGGTTTTCCAGGTCCTGTTGCCGGCGCCTGGAGAACCCGAGTGCTTCGAAGGGAAGATAGGCATCCTTCGATGTATGGCAGTCACCGCATTGCCGCCCCTTGTGACGGACCTTTCTGTGCAGGCGCTCCTTGACTGCTTCCCTGTCCTGATCCGCGAGTTGCCGGTATACCGCGGCAAATTCCACGGTTCGCGGATCATCCGGTGTCATTTCCAGCAACGCCCCATCGCTGTAAACAACAACTTTCGAATAATAGTCGTCAGTCTCCAGAAGACTCCCCGTATCAGGATCGATGTCGATACCGAACGGCTGACCGGCCACTTCGATACCCGAATAATTCAACCATGCAAACCGCAGGCTGTTCTGAGGAATCTTTTCATCGTCATTGTGGCAGGTCATGCAGCCAATAAACTGCGTGTGCATGTTCATCATGGTACGAATCATGGGCTCTTTGGAATGGGGATAATCGCCGTGACAGTAAAAACAGGCCGTCTTTTCGCCTTGCTCCGGCAACACGGTCTCCGGAAGGATGTGAAAATGTCTCTCCTGCTCTGTGACCCGGTCACTCTCTATCCGGCTGATCAACGTCGACGTAGCCGGCTCTTCCGGCTTGAACGACTCGTAGAGGGTAACTGCCAGGGCACTGACAAGACTGAAGATAATCCCCATCAGGATCAGGCCGGTGATAAAAGCGATACCCGGCTGATCACGGCGAATACCCTTGATGCTGAACGGGTCGGTCCGGAACCCTCCGGGGATCCTGGCCTTGTGATCGATCACCATCATGATCGCCACACCGAGGAAAAAGAACAGCAAAACGGCTGTGATGATCAGGGAAACTGAGGGTTCATGCAGATTCATGGCAACATACCTGTCAGAGCACCCGGGTAACCAAAAGCCAGATGGTGTAAAGGCCAAACACAGTCGACAGCAGGACAAACACCAGCGATGAGTAAGCCACCACCTTTTGCCAACGTGTCAGCTGCTTCATCATGTGCCGGACTCCGGCTGCGCACCTTCAATAGGGGCCCCCACGCCGGCACTCATGGCATGCTGCATGCGTTCGCTCTGCAGCTGCTCTTTGAGGATCCGCCTCTCCTTGGGCAACTCGACGAGGTTTCGCAGATACTCGAGAAAGTGTTCCTCGATCTGATGCTCCCGGGTGATTTTCCCGGTCAGAAATGTCCATTGCATCGGGAATCGTCCCGGTGCGAGGTGCACGTTGTACCAGTGCCAGAAGGCGATCACCAGAAGGGCAAGCAAAGCCTCATGCGGGTGCGACAGGCGCATCAGCTCCTGGAAGTGTGCGACATACTGGCTGGGGATGAATGCCGCCCATACCTCCGGAAACAGAAAGGCCGATCCTGAAGCTACCATCACCATATTACCGAAGGCGGCAGCATAGTAATGAATCTTCTGCTTGTACATGAACTTGTCCATTTCCGGACGCTGATCGCGCTTGCCAGAGAAATACAGGATATCCTCCTTGAAATCGCGAATATCCTTCAGTAATGGAATGACGGTGCGCTGAATATCGAATCGACGGCGAGCAAGCCGATGCAGGGTGCCGCCGGTGATCGTGGCAAAGTGATATACCATCGCGAAAATCATGATGACCGCCAGGACCCGGTGAATAATCCGCGTAACACTCAACCCACCGAGAAAAGCGTTGAATGGTTCCGCCCAGATGGCATCGAGAAAAAGAATCGGCAGGCCTGTAAACGCCAGCATCAGAAAAGTGACGAAAGTCAGCATGTGCTGGATCCGGATATGCATTGAAAAACGCGGCAGGTCGCCGATCGGGTTGGAATCCACGTTGGTGTACAGGGCTACCCGGCTATCCGGCATGGCCGCAACCAGCGAAAGTATCTCCTGACGCTCAGTATCGGAAGTATTGTTCTGGCGCATCGAACGATCCAGGACGGCCTGCGCTTCTGCGGATAATTTCATCTAGCTCAACCCCTTATTCATCATTATTGCGAGTTTTCCCTTTCCACCCGTGCTTGCGGCGGCTCTTGCGCCATGACGTACCGCGCCGGATTCGCCATCCGGCACCATCCCGCCATCGCCCGACCGTTTCAAACAGCGACAGGCCGACCAGTCCGATGATGGCCGTATAAGACATGATGTTGTAAACCAGCTCTGCGTAACGCACGAAGCCGTCGCCCTCTTCACCGTCGGCAGGATGAGGGTCGAGCAGGGAATAGTTCTTGTCCGCATATACGTGACATTGCCGGCACACCTCCAGACGATGTGACTCGTTGACCGGGGAGGCCGGATCACGGGACGGCAGAATCTCGTGCACACTCTTGTAGTAGTTTTTCTCGCTGGCATGGCAGCTCAGGCAGTTCGGCGTTTCTGCGGAACCAAATTCGGTCAGTTTCCCGTGAAAACTCTCGTCATAGGATTCAACTGCGAAGGAAAACTTGTCACCCAGCTCGCGGCCATCTTTCTTTGCAAGTGCCATTCTTCGCTCAATAAACTGCTAATTGCCATGACAACCCGAGCACAATGCCACGATCTCCGGCCCCGACCGTTTAACCTGGCGAATACGGCGACTCGTGTGGTTGTACCAGCGCGTAGCAAACTCGGGATCTTCATGGCAAACGACACATCGATCAACGATATTCTGTGGCGGCCGGGCTTCGTCAGGGTTGTATTTCGGATTGGTATGACAGTAAACGCAGTACGGCTTGTCCGAGTCGCTGCCGGTTTCAATCTTGTCCCGGCCATGAACACTTTCCCGATAGGTATTGTAGATCGGCCTGTGACTGAACGGGTCTCCGGTGGCGGGGTTGGTGATGGAATGACACTCGGTATCGCAGGTCACACCTGTCGTAACCGGTTCGTGAGGCAATTCCTTGATGGTCGTATGACAGTCCCGACAGGGAACATTGCGATGTACTGTTTCTCCATACACATCCGGCATCACGTTGTAGGAGCGGACTATGCCTTCCTTTGTCACGCGGCCCATCATTGGATACTTGTGGCACATCAAACACCCTTCGTCATCCTCGAAAGGCACTGATGAAGCACTCCATGCCGGCGCAGCCCATACAAGCAGCCCCGGCAGAACCATCATTATTTTTAACAGTTGCATCATTGTTCCGTGCCTATTTGTCATGGCATGCGATACAGATATCCTTGAGGCGCAGCCGGTGCGAATCTCCTGCATTCACCACGGCGGCAGAATAATCCGGCAAACTTCTGTCATGCGGATTGTGGCAGGTGGCGCAGAAAATCCTGCCTGTTGACGGCTCGAGCGGCAGCCTGGTGCCGTTGGCCGCTGCCGTTTCTTCCATTCTCCGGCGCATGGCCGGGGATGGAACAACCAGGTGGTCCGAGCTGCCCGCTGTCGAGAAACTGAATGTCGCCCCGGGATGCGGGGCCACCGGGTGACACCCGGTACACATCTTCGAAAGATCATTGCCGACATTGAAGGTCAGATAGTTTATGGCCTCATCGCCGGCAGCATCGATTTCGGTATGACACAACAGGCATGCCTTGTCACGGCGCTTTCCCTGTCCGGAAAACTGATCATGCGGATTCAGTTTTGCATAGGCCTTCTCGTCGTGACACAGGTAGCATGAATCACTGCGCTGGCGAAACGGCCCGTCCCTTACAAACATCGGGTTGGTAAGCTGCTCGTTGCGGCGCGTACTCAGGCATTGAGCCGGCAGGTCGTGACAGGTTTCGCAAACGACCCGGCCATCGTCCAGTGACATCTGCAACGATGCAGGCATGCGGTTTTTCATGTCATCGGTTACCGGCAGAGTCGACCGGTGGCGACTCGCCGATCCGCTCGCGGCCGTGTGGCAGCCCAGGCACAACCCGTCGTCAGGGGCAGCCCGCAGCACGGAATTCTCTGCTGTCGGCGATGCTTCGACATGACAGGCATCGCAGGCATCGGCTTGCCAGTGGGGATTCTGATCCCTGGCGGTAACCGTCAAACTGAATAATGCCGCTGTCATTGTCACTAATGCTGTCCTGAGAATGCTCATAATAAGCTAATGGTATTCCCCCTGTGCATCAGGGATAGGACTTATTCCTGTGGTCCTTTCCGTGACACTGCAGATCGCAGGAGCCCGCAAACTGCCCGTTGTCCTGGAACCGCAGCACGCCGTGCATGTTGGGAAATACCACCGAAGTATCAAAATTGATCAGGTGAGTATTATTGATGCTGTTCCCCTGCTGGCTGCTGACGCCATGAGGGTCATGACAAACGTTGCAGGGAGCGTTTTCCTTGACGATGTGCTTTTTGTGCTCTTTGAAACTGTCATCGCCGAGGATGCTGTTCCGATCATGGCAGGTATAACACAGCGCATAGGCGGAGGGGCTCTCCGGCGTATTGTCCTGAATGTCGTACCGTCGCACGAGGATCGGCTCATAAACCGAACCATGCGGTCCTTCCGGGCCGGTACCCGCTGCACTGCCTGCAGCGTTACTGTTATGGCAATCGCCACAGCCGATCGTCGAACTGACCGTCAGCGGGGCAATCAGGCTCGGCACGGCCGAGTTCCTGCCCGGCCCGGCAACGGGGTGGTATGAAGGATTGTTCAACTGGAACTCCAGCCGGGTATTGGTCATCGTCAGCTGACGCGGTGTCCTCGATACCGGCTTGTTCAGACTGTCCGCATGGCAACGAAAGCACAGTTCATAGGGCCGGGTAATCGGATCGATCCCGGTGCCGTTCAGATCGATCCCCCTGACATTCGCCAGCACACCCGATACCGAATCGACAGCCGCCCGGGCAGCATGCGGATCGTGGCAATCCACGCATTCGACATGCCGGTTGGCCACCACACCCGGTTCTCCCGGATCATGGACAAGCGTCGTCGAGCCGATGGGGTGGGCGGAAAACTGGCTGAAGACACCCATGACATCGTGGGCGGCTACGTTTGCGTTGTGACAGGCCGAACAGTTCTGCTGCTCGTCGGCGTACAGCAGCAGGCGGGGACCGCCGGCAGACAGATGCGGCAAATGGCAGCTCTCACAGGCGTTATCCGCAACGATGGACCAGTCGCGTAACGGCCACGGGTCGGGCTGCTGTCCGTTCCAGGCTGCCGTGGAGGTACTGTGTGCGGCCTGCTGCCAGCCATCTTTCTGATGACATGAAATGCACAGCGCCGAAGCAGTGTTTGGCCAGACCAGAAAATTTCCGTAGGTATCATTGTGTGCATCGTGACACGCCGTACACTGCAGCTGACCGGCGGCATCCAGCCTGATCTCCGGCTGTAGCGTGGAAGGATCTGCAAGTTCGCCATTCTGGCTCGCCAGGCTGCTCGAATACTCAAAGGAAACCGGATGGTCATGGGACAGATCCGTACCGATCAGCCCCGCACCGGCCGGCATGGTCGTGATGCCGCCCGCCATCGGAATCGGTGTAGTACGGCTCAGCACCTCACCCAGTGCGTTCGTGCCGTCATGACAACTCAGGCACAGAATGGACGCACCGGTTGGCTGGCCCGGCTGCGCCACCGCCGTGCTGCTGCTGTAGG
>JAJRXW010000266.1 GCA_024276095.1 Gammaproteobacteria bacterium | reverse complement strand
TGTCTCGGTACGCGAGCCGCTGGATCGGCTGATGCCGGTCACCCTGTACCTGGGGGCCCGCTGGGAGCCGCCGAGCCTGCCTTACTGGCTGGAAGGGCTGGCGACTGTTGTCGGCAAGCAGGATGATCTGTCGACGCGTGATGCTGCCGATACCGATCGCATTCCGCCCGGCGGTACACCGGGATATTCGGTTATTACGATCAGAGGCGGATGGGAGATCTCGGACAAGATCGGACTTTCGGTATCGCTGGAGAACCTGTTTGATGAGGACTATCGCGTCCATGGTTCGGGTCTGAACGAACCCGGGCGCAATCTGTTGCTGTCTCTTTTCTGGCAGACCTGAGTTGATTTCGGGCGATACGCTTCGATTGTGCGATGGGTGCGCGGACACGTGCTGCTTAAATTAAAATTGCATGATCGGGGCGGTTGCCATACCATATCAATCAATGGCTTAGCGCTGTTGCGCGAAGCCTGCACGGATAAAATACATAACAAAAAAAATAGCCGAAGGACTTATCGCAAGACCACGATTGTGCCGCCCATGAGGCGGCATTCTTCGTCCACGGGCCAGGTAGCATAATTATGAAACTCTCAGAATCAAAAACCGGAATCGACAGCGGACGCTTTGGGTATCTCGCAGGCTGCGCGGCAGTACTGGTATTGACAGTGTCCGGCACGGCAGCAGCAAAGGACAGCACCGCTGACGGGTCGGCGCTCGATAATATTATTGTCACCGGTACGCGCATCAGCGAGACCATGAGCGATATCCCGAATTCGACCACGGTCATCCAGCTGGAAGATATCGAAGCACGCGGTGATGCCGGCGTGATCGATCTGTTGCGCAATCTGCCCGGTGTACATGTGGTTCAGCCTTCCGGGCAGGGTGGTGTGGCCCGATTGTTCATTCGCGGCGGCGCTCAGGAACTGACCATGATCCTGCTTGACGGCATCAGGGTGAACGATCCCAACGATACCCGCGGCAGCGCATTCGATTTTTCCACGTTGAACACGAATGATATCGAACGCATCGAGATCGTTCGTGGTCCTCAGTCTGCCGTCTACGGGTCCGATGCACTTGCCGGCGTCATTAACGTGATCAGCAAGGGCAGGGCGGACGAGATAGGCGGTACCGTACAGCTGGAGAGCGGTACCGAGAGTTTCTATCGCGGTGCCCTGGAGTTTTCCGGTCCGGTTGGCGATTCGGGTGATTTCTCCCTCAGGGCAGCCACGCTGGATGACGGTGAACCGGTCGACGGGACGACGTTCAAGAGCGATTCGGTGGCCGGCAAGATCGCTTTCGCCGAAGAGGAAAAATGGGACCTGCGCCTGTTCGGCCGTTACTCGGATAACGAAGGTACTGCATTTCCGGAGGACAGCGGTGGTTTTGATCTGGCAGTGATCAGGGACACCGACCGGCGGACGTCCAGGGATGTGAGCGTCGGGATGAACGGGGGAGTCGCCTTGAGCGAGAACTGGGACCTGAATCTGCTCGCTACCTGGTACGATCATGACACCACCTTTTTCTCGCCCGGCGCAGCGCCCGGCGTGCGGGATGGTGTGCCGCCCAATGGCGCCGACGCCAATCTGAAGCGAACCAACCTGGCCGCCAACGCAGTCGTCGACATCGGTGATTCGATCATCGCAACTTTCGGTGCCGATTATTACAAGGAAGACGGGTTTTCCGACGGCTTCGTGGAATTTTTTCCGGGATTCGTCATCCCGAATGCGTACAAGTTCGATCGTACGCTGGTCGGTTATTTTGGTGAGGTGCGTTACCAGAGTGCCACCGGTCTGACATTGCTGGGCAGCCTTCGCAGGGACGATCCTACCGACAATCCAACAGACGAGTCCGGCGAAACGACCGGCAAGCTGGGTTTGCTGTACGATTTTAATGACCAGCGAACCACGATTCGAGCCAACTGGGGTGAAGGGTTCAAGTTGCCCGGGTTTTTCGCCCTGTCGAGTCCGCTGGTAGGCAATCCGGATCTTCGTCCGGAGAAGAGCAAAAGCGTGGATGTCGGTATTACCCACCGGTTTATGGACAAGGGGCTCAGCGCGACGGTTACCGCGTTTCGCAACGAGTACACTGACCTGATCGATTTCGATTCCGTTCAGTTCAGGATGTTGAATCGCGACGAGGTGACGACCAAAGGCGTCGAGATGGAGATGGACTATTCAATCGACGAGAACCTCAATTTGTATGTGCAGGCTACCTACCTGGATGTCAGCGTAAAAAACAGCAGCGTACCACTGCGGCAAATGCCGGATTGGCGCGGCAGCGTTTCCGTTCGCTGGGCGCCGGTACAGCAGTGGCTGCTGAATGCATCCTGGCTGTATGTCGATGAAACATTCGATTCTGCCATTCCGACCGGTGACCTGTTCCTGGATTCATATCACCGTGTCGATGCGACCGCGACCTGGAGCCCGATGGCAAGCCTCGACCTGGTGCTGGCAATCGATAATATTCTCGACAAAAACTACTATGAAGCGATCGGGTTTCCGTCGGCGGGGCGCCGCGGACGTCTGGGCCTGAGGTTCCGGTTCTAGACGGCCTGTCGCGTCTTTGTCCTGCGGGCGCGCAGCTGCAGGGCGCCTGCGGGCAGGCGTTCGAGAACCAGAACCAGCAGAAATCCGAGCAGTGCCAGAGCGATCAGCCATTCGCGCCAATGGCCTGCCTGTGCGAGTGTCTGCAGTGAATCCGGTGCCCAGAGACGCACCAGTCCGTCCCCGAGCCATTGTTCCGCCAGCGGCCGACCCTGGGGCGCCGGTTCATTGACGGGCTGATGCAGGAATCGTTGGCGGGCGGTTACCGGCCCGTCTTCAACGATTACCGTGAATTGTCCAAAACCATCGACGGGTGCCGTGGCCCGATATCGATGCGCTGCTTCCGGCTTGAGATCGAGGCGGATGAGCGTACCGGCAGGTGCGATTAACGATGCCTTGAGATCCCGGGCTTCCGGGCGTTCCGCGCTGGTCTCGACTGCAATCGCGACCATGCCGCCCGGTTCCGCCCGGGTCGAGATGCGGATACCTCCGCTATCCTGGACGCTGATATGGTTGATCAGAGCGGCAACCAGGTCGGGCCATTGCTCCCAATTGAGCCATTGGCGGCTCCAGCCGGACAGACCGTTGGTAATCGCGATTACCTTCCCGGCTCCGGCGCTGATTCCGGCGATCAGCGCATCGCCCCGGGGAGAAACCAGGTAGACCTGGGCGTCGGCTTTCGGGCGGGTCAAAAGATAGCCATGGATCGCCGGCCATTCGGCGTTTTCAGGAAACCACGCGGCGGGGGAGGAACTGACCGGGCGGACGGACTCCTGTATCAACGCAGGACGGCGGGATTGCAGTTCGTTTTTCATCAGCGCGGGCAGGTCGAGGATCTCGTTTACCTGCATGACTGTGCCGCCGTGGGTGGCAACGATGCGCGCAAGTCCGCTGATGTCGGAAGATTCGGTCTTATTGATGAGTAGCACGACCAGTTCGATATCCGAGCCCTCCAGTGTGGTATCGAGTCGTGTCAGATCGCCGGAGGTAAAAAAACCGTCCGTCACCAGCATCAGGATTTTCTGCCGGGCATCTTTCGGGTTCGACGGTTGCAGGTCCTGATTCAGGATGGCGGTTGCCCGTTCGAATGCGGGCATGATGCTGGTGCCGCCGCTGGCCCGGCCGGGCCACACTTTATTGATTGTCGCCCGGTGATCGGCCCGCCCCTTGAGCGGTAAAACTGTCCGTACCCCGACATCGAACGTGATCAGGCCGACGCGGTCTGTCGGTCGCAGCACATCGCTGGCGGCAAGTACCGAGCTCTTTGCAATGCGCAACCGATCGGCTTTTTCATTTGCGCCCTGCATGCTGCCCGACACATCGATGAGAAAGAGAATATCTGCCAGTGCCTCGTCTCCGGGCGGTTCTGAAACGAGCGGCAACACGGTTTCCAGTTGCGAGTTTCGATATCCTCCGCGGCCGAAGGAATTCGGGCCGCCCAGTACCAGCAGGCCGAGGGCCTGGTTGCGAACCGCAGTTGCGAGCTTCTTCCACGCCGCCTCCGGAATATCGCTGATCGCCACATCGTCGAGAATCACACTTGCGAACGACTGCAGCCTGTCGGCCTGTGTCGAAAACTGCTGCGGTGTGACCGCGCGCAGCGGCCAGCCGCCTGCGCGCAGGCTTTGGCCGATAGCGGAAGGACCGGGCGAGACCAGCAGGATGTTCGGGACTGTCGTGATATTGACCAGTGCAGCCGCGCGGTACTGATCGAGCAGTGCGCCGCCGGGCCGGGTACGGAGTTCCGCACCGAGTATCAGCGGACCCTGCCCGGGTGCGGTGACCGACAGTACGGTTGTTCCACCGGGCGACGCCCCGGAGCGCGCGACCGGGTGCTGGCCGGCAAATAAAACGATCTCCGTTTCCTCTGCACCGCCTGGCAGCGTTTCGACTGCGATACTGATTTGCTGGCCCGGGCGTGCCCGGGCCGGGGCCACGATATCCCTGATTGCCGGCGCCGGTTCCACCGGCTCCAGCGGTAACCAGAAAACAGGCAGACCGGCCTGTCTGGCCTCCGCCAGCGCGTCGTGTGCTTCCGGCTGCCAGTATCCGTCGGATGCGATAAGGATTGCGTTGCGGGATGCCGGCTGGAGGTCCCACATGGCACGCCGCAAGGTCCGGCTCAGGCTGTCGTTTGCCGTATCAATCGTGGCGTTCATGGTCAGGATCGATGGTGCGGCGCTCGTACCGAAGGTCGCGATACTGATTCCAGACGATGAGGGCAATTCAGAAACGATTGTATCCAGCCCGGAAAGTACGGGCTCGATCTGTCCGGCGGCGACGCTTGCAGACTCGTCAGCCAGAACGGTAGTGTGAATGGGCCTTTTCTGATCCTCCGGTGCGCCGGTCAGCATGGCGAGCAGTACGATTCCGGCCATTCCTGTGCGACCGGCAAGACCTGTGCGCGGTCTAGGCACGATGTGCACCTTGCTGGGCGCGCCAGAGCAGAATCGTATCAGCCGCCAGCAGCAGCAAAGCGGCAATCAGGAACAGCGTCGACAGCGAGCCGGCTGTTTTGCCGGCAACCGGCATGGCCTGGTGTTTCTCACCGGGCGGAATCGATGCCGGTGCGATAATCGAAGCCTCCGGGTTGCGGGCAGTACTCACGGTCTCTTCCAGAAGGTGGTGCCCGACCGTAAGGTCGACCAGCGCGGCGACAAACGCTGCAAACTCCGGTTGACGGGTGAACGCGGGGCGAGTCATGTCGATGTTCGTCTCGACGACAACCGGGCGATCCTCGCCGGTAATTCGCCTGACTACCAGCGGTACCTCACCTGCCCGGAGCAGTACCTGGTCTGCCCCGGCAAGCGCAGGCTGTAAACGGCTGTCAAAAGTAGCTGTATCCTGTTTTTGATCCGGCGCATGGGTTTCTGTTTGTGCTGCTGTAAAAAGGATTCGCGAACCGCCGGTCACGGCGATCCATGGTTTTTGCAGCGAAATATCCTGCGCAGAACCAGCGACAGGCAGCCACGCGGGGAGGGTGGAAACAACGGGCGCAGGGTCTGCGGGGGCCACCGGGAGGCCGGCCGGCGCGGTGCTTGTCATGCATTCGATGGTGAGTTCAGGCCTGACCTTTCCGGTCAGCATGAGTGCCGGGTGGGTATCGATGGCCCGGTAAAGAGCCTCGCCGCAGTTTTTGCCCAGCCGGGTCGGGAGCGGCTGCAGAGGGCGGATGTCGAGGCCCAGTTCGTCATCTGCACTCAATGTGTCTGGTGGGCTCATTCGGGCCCGGAGGGCGGCAGTTTCCGGAGCGATGGGCACCTGGAACCGCAGATAGGTCTCCTGTCCGGGCTCCAGTAACAGCGGCTTGTGCCCAAGCAGCCGGTTTCCATCGTGCAGCTGCAGGTCCCGTGAGATCGTCCTGAGGCCCTGGTTCACGACTCCGACCAGTACATCGACCTGGTCGGATTGTTGCAGGTTGCGCCCGGCGGCCAGGCGAAAGACGCCGGCATTCTCCGTGTTCTTTCCAACCTGAATGATACGGGCCAGCGCAGCGCGCGTTGCCCACTGTCGTACGGCATCGCTGGCGCTATCGGTTACCAGCCAGTGAATGCTGTCCGTGGACAGAAGAGCCGGCGGTGGCAGGTCCATCGTCGTGCCCGCACCTGCCGATGTGCGATCCGATGGAGAGGGCGGCCAGTCCGGTACGGCAATCCGGCGCCGGTCATGCAGAAGTTGCGATCGACCCGGGTTGGTCAGGGAACGCAAGCTGACCCGGTCCGGTCCGGATGTTTCCTCGCTGAGTTCAAGCGCCAGCGCATTCATGCCGAGAGCCAGCCGTGTGGTGTCGTTCTCGGTGCTGTACATGCTGAGCGAGTCATCGATCCAGACCGTCAGATCGCTCAACTCACTTTGCCGGTACGGCCCCGCCAGTGCGATGACAAGCAGGGCAACGATTACGGCACGACGGCGCCAGGCCGGGTCGGGCTTGCGCTTCGTTTCTCCTGCCGCCGCATCGGCACTGGTTTCACGCCAGATGAAAATCGCCGCTACCGGCCAGGAAGACAGCGGTGCATGCCAGCGATGCAGCCAGCGTACCAGCGGCAACAGTGCCAGTGCCAGCAACCAGAGCGGGTTGAAAAAGCCCGCCATGTTCAGCGGGCTGTGTGCAGGTGATCGAGAAGGATACGTTCCCAGTCCTGGCCTGCAGTACAGTTCGTCCATCGGACCGCCAGCGACCGGCAGATGTGTTGCAGTTTTTTTCTGTGCCGTTGGAGCGTTGCGGACGCCTGTGCCCGGGATTGCGACGAAAGGTCGACCCGACGCGCTTTACCGGTCTCCATATCGTACAGCGTGGCCAGTCCGCGCCCGGGTACCGCGGCTTCGTCTGCTGCGAATACCTGGATTGCGCTGAGAGAAGAGGCGCGCGCACGCAGGGCTTTGAGATCTTTTTCCATCGCATCGGGGGTCAGGAAATCGCTGACGATAAATGCGTTGGCCATCGGGGAAAGCGCGTCCTGGCAGAGGCCCAGGTTTGAGCCGTTCATGGCGTCTGTTCCGCCGAATTTTTCCGGGTCGTGCGCACGCATCAGCTTGATCAGCTTTGCCAGCTGGTGTGCTCCACGGCCCAGCCGGCAGAAGCCGGCGATCTGATTAGCGAAAATGATGAGTGCGACCCGGTGTCCTGCATGCAGCAGGCTGTATGCCAGTGCCGCGGTCAGGTGTGCAGCGAGGGTCCACTTGCCGTCACCGGAAATCATCGACGCACTGCCATCGAGGCACAGAAACCAGTCTGCCGCGGATTCGTCACGATAGCGTCGAATCATCGGCTGTTGCCGGCGTGACGACTGATGCCAGTCGATATGGCGGATATCGTCACCCGGCGCATAGTTGCGCAGGTCCAGAAACTCGAGGCCCGGACCCGGACGATTCCTTGCGGCATGTGGCCCAGGTCCCTGGGCGACATGGCCGCGCAACAGCGGTGCGGCGAGCCTGGCGAAGCGCCGCAGCCTGGCTTCATCAATGACGGTTTCGTTGTCCATGACTAACCGGCGTGAGCCTGTTGCCACCCGGTGAGTATGTCGCGCAGTATCGAGCCTGCCGTCAGCCCGTCCAGTTCGCTGGAAGTGCGCAGCAGTATGCGGTGACGAAGCGCCGGAAGCGCGACTGCGGCCAGGTCCTCATGAGAGACGTGGGCGCGGCGCTCGAACAATGCCCGCACCCGTGCCGCGCGTACGATGGCCTGCAGTGCCCTGGGGCTGGCGCCGTAGCGGATATGTTCGCGGGCAACGCCGGTCGCATGCCCGCTGTCGGGTTGGGTGCTCAATACCAGGCTGACAGCGGATTTCCTGACCGGTTCCGCGAGCAGCACTTCCCGGCTGATCGCCCTGATTTCGTTGATGCGCTCGACATCCAGCAGCTCGGACAGCCGGTCGGCAGGTTCTCGGTCGAGGGAGACATCCAGCAAGCGATTCAGGCTTTCGGCTCCCGGGTAGGGGACAGACAGTTTGAACAAGAAGCGGTCGAGCTGTGCCTCCGGCAACGGGAATGTGCCTTCCAGTTCGATCGGGTTCTGCGTTGCAATTACCCAGAACGGTTCAGGCAGCGCATGATGCTGACCACCGTAGGTGACCTGCCGTTCCTGCATGGCTTCCAGCAGTGCGGACTGGGTGCGCGGTGTCGCCCGGTTGATTTCGTCAATCAACACCAGGTTGGCAAAAATCGGCCCGGGCCGAAACTGCATCGAATCGGCGAGCGTACCGCTGCCCCGCAGTATTTCGCTGCCGGTAATGTCTGCAGGCAGTAGGTCCGGCGTACACTGGACCCGCCCCAGCCGCACGCCCAGCGATGCGGCCAGGGCTTTCGCCAGGTGGGTCTTGCCGAGTCCCGGCAGGCCTTCCAGCAGAACATGGCCTCCGGCAAATATCGCGATCAGCAGTTCGTTGATCAATTTTTCCTGACCGACGATGACGTCGCCCAGAACCGCCTGCAGTTGCGCCAGGTCGCCGGCGGCATTTTCGAGTTTGGTGTTGAGATCATTCATTCGGCTTATCCGTGCGGTCGAGAAAGTTTCTGGCATATGCGGCCACTGCCGGGCTCAGTATGGTCCAGTGCGGTCGTGATTGCGGTGGGGAAGCGGGCAGGGCGGTATTGACGCGTTGCCCTGGGCCGAGGTCTGTATTACCCGAATAATCGCCGGCATCGGTGCGGGTCGATATCGTCCTGCCGGTTCTGCGGATGTCCATGCGCGTGACCGATTGAAAACGGTGGTCCGGTGCAAACGGATCCCCGTCTGCCGATGCCGGACGGGATCTGGCACTGCCGGCCCGATCTTCGGCAGCGGTGGAGTCGGCTGCAAAACCAGGAACAGCACCGGGGTCGGCCGCAAAAGAAACTGCCTGTTCCGGTGCATCGACAGGCATCTCCCCGCCCATCTGCGGGCGAAGGTCAGTATCCGCAGGGGCTGTCTTCACGGCGCCGGGTTCCGGCTGCACCGCTGCAGCGGTCAATGCTTCGCGCAGTCGTTCGACATCGTCACGTTCGTTGCCCGGGGAGGTCGCGGGCCTGGCCACTGCTGATCCAGGATGCAGCCCGGTTTCGCCAGTACCGGTTTCGCCGGTACCGGAATTGTGGCCGGCGCCAGGCAGAGAAAACAGCAGCATGGCGACAAAGAAAGGTATCGTCGCCAGCGCGAACCCTGTTGCGCGCGGTGGTTGCCAGCTATTGCCGAGCATTGGCCGCCAGGCAAGAGCGGCGGTTTCTGCCTGCTGCAACACGATCTGCCCGGATGCCCGTTGCTGCCAGCCCGGGGTTCGCAGGCATTCTTCGGCTGTTGTCAGCAGCGTCCTGCCTGCGAACACCCGGTCGGCGCGGCGCGCAGCAGCGGCAGCATCGGGCCTGCGCAGAAGGGCAGGGATCAGCACGGCCAGGCCGGCAATCAGCACTACGGTCAACATCAGCCATGGATGCGGCGGCGAACGGAAAAGATGCACCCCGGAAAACAACAGCAGCAGAACACTCGTCAGCCAGATCATTTTGCGTACCGCATAGAGGATTTGTTCTGCCCATAACCGCGTTCGTACGGCTGCGAGAAAAGCATTCAGCGCGGAATGTGTCATGTAATCAACCAGCTGAAATATGCGTTATGCCCGAGCCATATCGCGCACACTGCGGCGACGCCGATAAAAACCCGGGATTGCTGCATGGTTTGAGCCGAGAATCCTGACAACCGGAGTCCGTACGATATCAGCCCGACCGTGAGGCCTGCGCCTAATGCCAGTATTTCTGCCAGAACCAGTTCAGTTGCCGATGTCTCGCTGGCGAGCCACAGAACAGCCAATGCAGGCCACGCCGGAATGATCGTAGTGCACAGACGTGCCGCAAAGCGGACAACAGCATTCGCACGCTGTGATTCGACACCGCAGGGTTGCGCCCACTGGGCCGAAAACAGCCCGATACTCAATAGCTGCAGTAACAGCAGCGCTTCTATTGCCAGCAGGCTGGCGGCACCGATACCGGGCCCGCCGCTTTCCAGTACCACCAGCACCTGCAGCAGCCACCAGCTGCATACGGGAAAAATACACAACACCGCAATAAAACCGGGTACCGCACTCAGCCGTTGCATGGTTTCTCTCCGCCCGGTGACGGCTCAACCTGGAGCAGCCAGGCCCGATCGTTTTCACCGCCGGTGGATATCGGCAGGGACTGCAGCAGGGCCAGAGGTGACGGGGCAGCTCTCGTTCTGAGCAGCCGGATCTCGGGCCTCCGGGAGGCCGCGCCCGACAGGATTGGCTGCTCGTCAGTCGACCATGCCGCGCCCGGCTCGAGCGCGGGGATCGCATAAGCCGAGCCCCGCCAGTACAGCAGCGCGGGTTGGGTCACAGCAGCGCCGTGATTACAGACGCTGGCATACCTGTCGTTGGCCTGTGCCCGGAGGTTGGGGTCTACCGGGAAGCTGCCCCGGCTGTTCAGGTACATTCGGCTCAGCAGAGCAGCACGCCAGCGAAGCTGCCTTTCATCGGCATGTCTGCCCCATTGCAAAACCGTATTGTCGCCGATGATCTGAACCGGATAGCTGCCGAAGCTGTGTGACGGAACGCTGAGGGTGCCGCGACCGGTAGAGAAAAACCCTTCTATGCCGGCGTAGCGAGCGACACGATCACCGGCGTCCATTTCCGCCCAGGCAACAAATGAGCGGCCGGCACCCGGTTGCCAGATCAGCAATGCAAGCAGCACCCCGATGACGCAAAAAGCGAGGCTCGCCAGCCGTGTTTGTTCCAGCGCGACCAGGATGGTGAAAACAAGCAGGTATCCGGCCAGAAAGAGTCCGGGCACTGACAGATTGCCGATGCCGGCCACTGACTGTGGCAGCAGTGTGCGCAGCGATTCCTGAGAAAGAAACTGGCGGCCGGGTTTGTCGACAAGTGTCCTGAATGCTTTTGCCACGGCCTGTGGCGACTGCATATTCTTGCTTTCCAGTGTGCTCAGGAACCGTCCGCTACAGGCGGCGCGGTTGGCGAAGACCTGTTTCGCCTTGTCAGGTGCATCGATCAGCATCAGCCGGCCACAGGTGCCTGCAAAGTCCAGTAAGGCACGCAGCTGGAATTCGTCGAGCCTGGTCAACGACTCCCTGTCCAGTACCACGGCCGGGATTTGCGCATAGGCAGGTGCATAACGGGGCAGGCGCTCACCGGCAACGGCAACCGTACCGAAAAGATCGCCGAGCAGTTGTATGGCTGTCTCGCCTGACAGCACGGCAACGGCGGGCGAAGCGCCCGGCAACGGATAGGTTACGGGCCGTTCCTCTCCCATCCGCACGGTCAGTACCGGCGTTTGTCCGGGAGCGGCCTGCCCGACCGGCAGCCACATATCCATGGGTTCGCCGGGTCTCAGGTACCGGGTCGTAGTGACTTCAGGAAGCACACCGGTGACGCGCAGTTCCAGTTCCCCACCCCGGGCGCTCAGGATATGAAGCCCGAGTTCGGAAATCTGTTTCGTCGAGATGCCTGTATCGAATGCAGTGCGGGCGTCTACGGTCAGGTTTTCGCTGGCCAGACCCGGGCCGGACATCGCCAGACCAAGCATGATGCCTGTGGCGAGGACACCGGGTATGAACAGCACCTGGTCAATTGATCGCCGCGTTCAGCGCGATCACGCTCCATGCAGTGACCAGGTCTTTGTTGCCTTCCCACCAGCGTGGCGAATCGGGGTTGACCCAGGAACCGTCGTCGTTCTGCAGGTCCATCAGCTTGGTTGCGATCTCATTGCGCCAGTTGTGCGCCGTGCCGTCGCTGTCGACTACCATATCGGCACCATAGGCAGACATCGCCTTGGCGAACACGTTGTAATAGTAGTAGAGGCCCTGCGTTCCTCCCTCGGAACCCGGGTTGTACTCCAGGGTGTAATTCGCCCGAATCCAGTCGTAGGCTGCCTGGACCCTGGGGTCTTCTTTGTCCACGCCGGCAAAAAGCAGGCTCAACAGGCCCGCCGATGTCATTCCGCCATAGGATGCTGTGCCGCCATTCGGGCTGAAACCCGGCATATAGGTGAACCCCCCGTCGTTGGCGGCCCATTCCTGGTCGTTGCTTTCGCTGCGATTCTGCGACCGGCTGACAAAGATCAATGCCTTTTTCCACACCGGGTCATCGGGATCGGTCGCACTGGCCCTCAGGCCCTCGAGTGCCATGTATGCATTCGACAGGTCCGGGCGTTCATCGCCGCCATAGCCGATGCCGCCATAATATGCGTGATCGCTTTCGTAGCCGTCACCTTCATCGATCTGCAGACCCTTGAGGAAATTACGCGCACCGGCCAGTACCTCGGCATACCGGTCATTATTGGTCGCGGCCAGCGCAGTCATGCAGACGGCTGTGTTGTAATTTCGATTCTGGTTGGTTTCACTGATAGAGCCATCGTCGTTGACATGTTCCAGGAGAAACTGGATCGGCCGGGTAATGAACGCGCCGTCACTTTCCTTGTAGCCACGGTGGCTTTGCAAAAACGCCCGCAGTCCCAGTGCGGTGACGCCGACCGAGTTCGACAGGGAACCGTTTTCCTGCTGATGGGTGCGCAGGTAATGCAGCCCGGCATCCACTGCACGCTTGGCTTTACTCCTGATCTCCGGGTCCATGCCGTTGCTGTCTGCCAGGAGACCGGTGCTGACGGCGCTTAATAAAAGAGAAAACAGAACAAAAGGAAGTATTTTATGTTTCATGGGGCGCTTACTCTTTTTCTGATGAAATGAAAACGGGCCTGTTGTCTGCTCGCAATGCTGCCAGAACAAGTCCGGCAATGACAATAACGAAACCCGTGGCATAGGCTGACCAGGATAGATAATCATAGCGGAGCGAACCGAGTGCGCTGTGGGCATAGAACCAGGTCGTTCGCAGGTAGTCCAGGTCCAGCGCAACGGCAAAGACGGTGATGGGACTCGCGCCGACCAGGGTATTGGTCAGCAAAGGCGCATTGCCGGAAAATTCCACCAACGGACCCAGCCAGACAGGCAGGGCGGCGAGTGCCGCAGCGATTCCGGCGACGACCTGCCGGCTGTCGGTAAATCGCGCGGTAATCCTGGTTGTAAGTAACAGGCTCAGCGACAGCAGGAGAAACAATGTCGCTGCCACCCGCGGAAGCAGCGGGAGTATCGACCGGCTGGCAGGATCCAGGACTGCCAGCGCCAGAAATACGAACACCAGCTTGAGGCACCAGATCAAAACCGCCAGAGTTCCGTGGCCAGCCTGTCGAGGGTGATCGGCCGGGGGTAGAAACAGTATCCCTGCGAACCAGGTACTCGCCGCGAGAACCAGTGTCGATAAGGCCGGATAGGCAGGCCCTTCGGGGATTACGAAGAGAAACTTTGACATAAGCAGGGTCAGGAAGATCAGCGTAATCGGCAGCATTTCCCGGTACGCGCCGCCGGAGCCGATCCGCCGTTTCCCGCTTATCTTCCAAATGGTGCTTTTCCTTTGCCTGATCTTGTCTCCGGCAGTGTTATCGGGATTCTCTGTCCGGATAGGCAGGGCAAAAGCGCGTTCAATCGAACGCGCTTCCCCAGTGCAAATGCGCTGGGTGCCACTGCATGGACTCTGTCGCGGCAGGGCCTGGAGGGGCCAGATCCTGCCCGCTACGATACGGTGCAAACTTGGTGGGGACACCAGATCGTATGGGAAGCGCATAGTCGACAGTATCCGACTTCTATAAAGCAGGATTCGTGCCAACATCACGATAATATTAAGCATATATAAATCAATGACCTACAACGGCGCCTGGCATTTTTCGGTCGGTGCTGCGCGAATATTGTACAGATTGTGTACATGTAGTGCATAAATGATCCGCAGATCGAGGGTAACAGCTGCCGGTCGTGGCGTCTTTTTTCCGCCGGTGCTGCAAACCGGGCTTAAGCGCCGGGCTCGCTCAATCGCTTTCTCAATGTTGTCCGGTTGATCCCCAGCAGCTTTGCCGCAGCGACCTGGTTGCCTCCGGTCAACTCCAAGGCCGCCTGAATGAGTTCGTGACCGGCTGCATCAATGAGGTGGGAGTAGACACCTCCTTCGCCGCCGTAATCTCCGGGATTCCTCACTATTTTCGCCGCTTGCTGTGCCAGCAGTTTCCTCAGGCTCGTGTCACTACCCGCGTTGTCGACCGGTGGCGGCAGGTCAAGGTCGTGAACGGTCAGCGTGGTACCGCGTGTGGCCAGTACGCTGCGTTTGATGCAGTGTTCCAGTTCGCGGACGTTACCGGGCCAGGGGTGTTCCCGGAGCCGGGTGAAGACAGCGGGCTCGACACCGGTGACTTCTTTGCCGATGTCCTCGTTGGCCACGCGAAGAAAGTGCGTTACCAGCAGTTCGATATCGTCCTCCCGGTCACGCAGTGTAGGAACCAGCAGCGTGGCGAGATTCAGACGGTGATAGAGATCTTCGCGAAACCGGCCGGCCGCGATCTCTGCTTCGAGATCACGATTGCTTGCAGCAATCAGCCGGGCGGTAAAGTCGATGGGCTTGACACTGCCCAAGCGCTCAAAAGTTCGTTCCTGCAGTACACGCAAAAGCTTGCTCTGGAGATGAAACGGCAACTCGGAGATTTCGTCCAGGAACAGCGTGCCAACACCGGCTGCCTCGAAACGGCCGATGCGCCTTGATTTTGCATCGGTGAAGGCGCCTGCTTCGTGCCCGAAAAGTTCTGCTTCGATCAGCGTTTCCGGTATCGCAGCGCAGTTAACGGCAACGAAGGCGTCATCGGCACGCGGACCGAGTTCATGGATGCCCCGTGCGACCAGTTCCTTGCCGACCCCGCTTTCACCGGTAATCAGGATGGACAGTTCGTTGTCCGTCAGCAGAGCCATCTGCTTGAACAGGGTCTGCATGGCGGCACTTTGGCCCAGCAGGGCCGGTTTACCGGTCTCATCGTGTGCGGTCACCGTAGCCGATGCTGACGCAGGTTTATGCAACCCCTGCGCCAGCAGTTCGCGAACCTTGGCCAGATCGACGGGCTTGCCCAGGTAGTCGAATGCGCCAAGGTCCATCGCTTTTCGGGCGGTCTCGAGTGTGCCGAATGCGGTCATGATGATGACCGGCAGCCCGGGTGAAAGAGCATGGATTTCCATCAGCGCATCAAGGCCGTCACCACCCGGCATCCGCGCATCCATGAATACCAGGGCAGGTTTTTCGTCGCGAACCATGCGAACGGCTTCTTTGCCGTTCGATGCCAGCAGCGGTGTGTGCCCCTCGGCGGTCAACAGCACCGAGAAGGCTTCGCAGATTCCGTATTCATCGTCGGCGACGAGTATCTTGGCCATGGCTTGATTGCTCTGTTCAGGAAGTCCCGATTATAAGCGCGGGCAGGCGCAGCGTGAATTTTGCACCGCCCAGTGCCGGACTGCTCCCCTTTTCCAGTGTCCCGCCGTGCTGCTGGATGATCTCGTGACAGATGGTGAGCCCCAGGCCCAGTCCGAAAGGCTTGGAGGTTTGAGTGCCGTCTGCCTCATCCGGTAATCCCGGGCCCGAGTCCTCGACGGTGATGATTTGCATATCCCCGTCATCGGCAAGCTCCGTGCCGATGCGGATTTTTCCACCGTCGCCCAGCTCGTCGGCCGCATTGTTGATCAGGTTCAGCAGCACCTGTTTCAGCCTGTGAGGGTCTGCGTTTACCAGTTTGCTCTGCTTTGTTTCGATCGTCACATCGATGCCACGGTGTTCGAGGCTTGGCCGAAGCAGTTCGACGACTTCGTCGATGATCCGGTCCGGCTTCAGGTCCTGACAGTTGAGTTTCATTGGACCGCCCAGCGCAAGAGTCGATTCAACGATCATCTCGAGTCTGCGAATTTCGTCGAGCAGACCATGCACCAGTCTGCTGTCATCGTCGCCGGCGCGTTCCTCCAGCAGCTGCAGCTGCATTTTTATTGCTGTCAGTGGATTACGGACCTCATGTGCCATGCGGGCAGCGAGATCGCCGAGCCCCGACAACCTGCTCTGGCGGGCCAGTTCGGTCTCGTAGCGACCGAGCCGTACGGTCATGTCATTCAATGCCTTCGCCAGCACGCCGATTTCGTTTCCTTCGGTGATGTCGCTCTCGATCTCCCGCTCACCCTCGGCGATGCGTCCGGCCATCTGTGCAAGATCGCCTACCGGTCGCGTGATCGTGCGGGTGAAATAGCTTCCGAACCATGCAAGGAGCAACGTCGCGAACAGCATCGCTGCTCCAAGCAGCAGCGCCGCTTTGCCGGAGGCCTCGCGGATCGCCGAAAGCGGGGCGGCGGCTGCCACGAACCGGAAGCGCTGGTCCCGTGCCTCGGCAAGCGGGCGAACGGCGATTCGATAGGAGATACCGGAGGCTTCTTCGGTCAGGAATACCACCGGTGCCTGACTGAATTCGTGCAGGCGATTGACCAGGGATGCAAGGGCGGGGTCCGCTTGCCCCTGCGCAGTAGACAGGCCGATCCTGCCGGATGAGTCAAGCAGGGCGATGCGCGCCCTGATCAGTGAATCGAGCCGGGCGATGAGATCCGGGGTCAGCGGAAAGGTGCCCTGTGCCAGGATGGAGGTCGCATTGCCGAGCTGCTCGTCAAGTCTTTGTTCCATGACGCGGGTCAGGAGATAGGCTGCGATGGCCCAGGCGGCCAGCATCGCAACCAGCAGCGTCACACCCAGGGGGATGACCAGGCGGAGATAGATACTGTTTTTCTGCGTCACGGTGCCGTTATCTCACGGAGACAAGCCTGAAATACCAGGTTTATTTTTCCTCTGTGCCAGGGGAATCTGCCCCTAACAATATCAGATACGAGATGAAGAAAGGCCTGTAACAGTCTGGTTTTGGAAATATTTTAGCGGATTATATGAGACCTGGTTTTGGATTCCGGCTTTCGAAATACGCTGAACTAGACGGTTTGCAGCTACGCGGGTCTGGTCTGTGCCCAACCCGTTACTCCAAGTAACAGCAGCAGCAGACTCAACCCGGAGCCGCCGCCACCGCTCCCGGCCGCAGGAGGAGGCGCAGGTGCGGGCCCCGGCGGGTCCTGCACGGTTACCATCAGGGTCCGGGAGGATTGCCCGCCCGCACCTGTACAGGTCTGCGTGAAACTGCTGTTGGTTTGCAGCGGGCCGACAGACTCGCTGTCAATGACATTTTTATTGCCGCTCCAGTCGCCGCTGGCCGTGCACGAGGTGGCATTGCTTGCGGTCCAGCTCAGAGTCGTGAAGCCATCATAGGCGACGGTATCCGGGTTCGCCTGGAAGTCGATGGTGGGCGCCGGGTCGACGGGATTGACCTGGATGGTCACGGTTTTGAAATCGCTGCCGAAGGAATTGCTGCAGGTCAGTGTGTAGGCCGACACCTGGGTGAGCGGGCCGGTCGATTCGCTGCCGGAGATCGCCTTGTTGCCGCTCCAGTCGCCACTGGCCACACATGAATCTGCGGCAGGAGAAGACCAGCTCAGCGTCACATTGCCGCCGGTGGTGACGCTTGCCGGCGATGCCGAGAGCGTAACGATCGGAGCGCTGCCCGAGCCGTTTGCCGGTTTGATGTCGAGGGCAAGTTGCCAGCCCGGATTCTGCCCATCGGTACCGTAGGCACCACGGATCGTTTGATCGCGCGTCTGGCCGTCAAAATCCAGCTCCCAGTCGGTGTAACCGGTAAAGCTGGTGGTGACCAGGCTTTGGCCGTTCAGCGTACCGGCCAGCGGGTACAGGTCGAGTTGTCCGATCGCAGCGAATGGCGCGGTCAGGTAGTTATTCGCTGCGCTGTAGCCATCCGTGATGTTGTCGGCCTGGTCTGCAGCGTTGACAGGGGTGGCCGCAAAGACCGCATTGCCGACGGCGCGCTGGCTGAAAGCGCTGTTGCCCCCGGTGATCCTGATTCCGGTGCCCGATGCGACAACGGTATTCTGAAACACCAGTACCTCGCGCGGGACATCCTTATGCGGGCGAATGCTGATGGCATTGCCGGATGAGGTGACAAACAGATTGCCGTACAGTCCGATATTGCCTTCGCCTTGGAACAGCGATTCGCTGGGGTTTTCGTAGAAGAAGTTTCCGTAGATATCGTAGACGTCATCCTGCCCGTCACCCGACAGGGGGAGATGCCCGACCAGCAGGTTCGGCCGGGATGCAGCACCGGAAGAAGCATTGTTTTTCTTTGAGAATACGTTGTTCCGGATGATCGTTCGGTTGACTCCCGTCGGCAGGCCGATATTCGTCGGGCGGGGGTTCTGTTGCTTGATCTGGATGTTGTAACCAATGGTATCGAGGATCAGGTTGTTCTCAATCAGGCCGGCGACAAACGGAAAATTACCGGGCGAGTTGCCCAGGTACATGCCGGTACCTGCCGCAATTATTCGGCACCGCCTGATGATCCAGTTCCACGCCGTTCCTTTGGTTGAAATACCCACGTCGCTTTGGTCGAATCCGTGGCCGACGATCAGCAGGTCGGAAAGCGTAATATGGTGTGTGATGCCCCGGCTGTTGACGCCATCGATACCGGCAATGCTTTGCCCGTCAATTTTCAGATTACTGATATCGATATAGGACGAGTCTTCGATCTGGATGGTGTTGCAGCAGGCCCTGCCCGTCAGTACGGCCGGGTTGCCGCTGGCAGGGCCACGAATAATGATCCGGTTGCCCGCGGTACCGTTCCTGCCCGAGATGGGCAGGCCATCCGGGTAGGTGCCTGCTTCAAGCTCAAGGATATCTCCGGCCTGAAGATTGCTGAGCAGACTCCGGTAGTTGCCGGGATTGGCCTGGAAAATGGCTGCATTGGCGCCGTAGCACCAGACGAACAGGGCAAAAACCGCACCAAAACTCTGAATTTTGTTCATGCTGATTCCGGATTATTCATGGAGGAAGAACGGCAGGCGTTGTGCGCAAAACTATGCTGCAGCATGCGGCAAGAAAGTGTGATCCAGATCACGTGTTGGCCTGATAGGTACTGTCGGGAAAAGCAGGCCTGCACCGGGTGCCGGCCTGGAACTTCCAGGCAACCACAATGTATCAGCTATGGCGGAATAGGCAAATCCGATTCTTCGGTTTGTCCGGCTGCGACAACAGGTGGTCGTTGACCGCCTGCCGCGATACAGTACGGATACCGGTCGCAGTATCCGGATCGCCCCGTCTTCGATTATTGAAACCCGGCAGGAGATTTGACATGCCCCAGATAGTTCGCTTTCACGAAACGGGAAGTGCCGACGTGCTCAAACTTGAGGACCTGCCGCTGAAGGAACCGGGGGAGGGAGAGGTGCGCCTGAAAGTAGAGGCGATCGGTCTTAACCGCGCCGAGGTCATGTTCCGGATGGGGCAGTACCTGGAGCCGCCCGAACTGCCGTCACGGCTCGGTTACGAAGCTGCCGGAATCGTCGATGCGACCGGACCCGGTGTTCGCGATATTCAGGTGGGCGACCGGGTCAGCACGATTCCTTCTTTCTCAATGGGCCAGTACGGCGTCTATGGGGAGAGTGCCATTGTGCCCGGACACGCCGTGGCTCGTTACCCCGACCAGCTGTCGGCAGCCGAAGGCGCATCGATCTGGATGCAATACCTGACTGCGTATGGGGCGCTTGTCGATATCGGGCAGTTGAACCGGAATGACACCGTTGTTATCACCGCTGCGAGCAGCAGTGTCGGGCTGGCCGCGATCCAGATCGCCAGGGCGGCCGGCGCAACGGCTGTTGCCACAACACGCGGCGCCGATAAAAAGCAGTTTTTACTCGATGCGGGTGCCGATCAGGTGATCGTGACCGATGAGGAAGACCTGGTTGAGCGTGTGATGGCCGGTACATCCGGGAAAGGAGCCGGGCTTGTTTTCGATCCTGTCGGCGGCGCTTTGCTGACGACGCTCGCCAATGCTGCTGCTTCCGGTGCAACCATTTTTGAGTACGGAGCACTGTCGCAGGCACCGACGATCTTTCCCGTGCTGCCTGCGCTGCAGAAAGGGTTGATCATCCGGGGCTATACATTGTTCGAAATCGTAAGCGATGCCGGGCGGTTTGCTCGTGGCAAGGAGTATGTATATGCAGGCCTTGAATCCGGCGCGTTAAGCCCGGTCATTGACAGCACTTTTCCATTGAAGGCGATTGCCGATGCGCACCGGTACATGGAGTCCAACCGGCAGAAGGGCAAGATCGTCGTGACGGTCTGAGCAGCCGGCAGCTCGGGGCGCGAATGCCGGCTGCTAGTCCAGGCGCATGCGCGCAATGATGCCCTCGAGTTCACCCGATGACCGCATCGCTTCGATCCGGTCGCGCAGAATGTCCGCATCTGCTTCATTTTCCGTGGCGACCAGAAAGCGCATGGGCTCATCGCGGAATACCGCGTGATCGGCAATATCCAGGCCGTTCACGCGAATGATGCTTTTCAGGGTATCGACATATTCCTGACCGCGCTCCGAGTAACGGATCAGTCCGTCTGCCAGTGCGAGCGAAGTCACCGGCTTGCCCGCCGCCTTGAGATTGGCCCGCAAGCGGCGAAAATCCTCGTAGGCCGGATGGGCGCTCAGATTCAGGAAGTAAGCGCGCACGCTGTCGAAAGGCCAGCGGAAACTTGCAATCCGGTGGTCGCCCAGGCTGCTGCGTTGCTGTTCCGGCACCAGTCCCTTGCCGCCGAAAGTCCACTGCCCGAACAGAGCATTACCCTGCGCAGCAAATCGTGATGTTCCGTAACCGCTTTCATAAGCTGCCTGACCGAGAGCCAGCCCGGCCGGAATGACGTCGAGCCGGTACAGGGCCTGATTGACCGATTCATACAAATCGGCGATCGACCCGGAAAGTTTCGTGACAGAATCCTCGTCAGCGATGCGCAACACGACCAGGGTCCGGTGCAGCCAGTCCAGGTCTTCGGGCTCCAGGCGGTGGCCGCTGGCCATCGTATCTCTGATGCGCGTCAGTCGCGCGCGTCGATCCAGCACCATGCTGTTGGCATGCATGATCAACGGCAGCATGAACCGGTAGAAGACTTCCTTTTTCTGCGTCACCGGAATTTGCTGCGCGGTGTTTTGCCAGCGCGGCGATATGCCCGTGATCATTGCGTACGGAACCTGGAGTTGCTGCTCGTGCTTTTCTGCGCCCCACCAGTTCTCCGATTCCAGCCAGCCAATCGCCTCATCCAGGTTACTGAGTACAACCACCTCCTGGCCGGTGGCCGGCCAGGCAGCCAGGGCCAGCAGAATCGATGCGAACCAGCTGCCGGGGCACATGTTTTTCCATCTGGCCAAGGTCTGTCTCCGTATCGCAGGCTGTCAGCCAGCCGGGCAGTCAACCGGGCCCGAAGCTCCGTTCGAGCCCGGTTGGTATTTCGTACTGTCTGTCCTTATCAATTCTCCGGAACATTCCTGACGACTTCAACCGTGTACAGGCGGCTCACGTCACAGGACATCAGGCCATCCAGCATGGCACTGGATTTCTGATAGCCACCGCCATTGCCGAACTGCTCGTAGGCCTTGCCGAAGGTCTCGAATGAGTCATAGGTGCGCATCCATTTGAAATCGTAGTCGATGTCGCCCACGCCAAATGCCGGGAAAAGTATGACTGCACCGCCGTCGTGCCCCGTCTCTGCGAGGTATTGCCCCCACTCGGACAATGCCATCACGGTCTGATCCATAGTGTGCCCTTCCGCAACCTTGCAGTCGGAAAAGGCCACCAGACTGGTGTCATTGATTGCTTCGGCCGGTTTGATCACCATGGCGGCGAAGTTCGAGTGACTGTTGCAATCCAGAACTTCGCCGTACGCTGCGGACAGCTCCGAGCCCTTGTCGGCCCACTCCTGGAGGCTTTTTCCCATCGCGTTGCCGTCAGGCCAGCCGCCGATCCAGCCAAGGTCGAATTCTATGTCCCCGCTGACAAAATATGGCTCGATCATCCAGGCAGCGTATTCCGGTACCGCGCTCTTGTCCGTCCATGCATTCCATTTTTTATTGACCTTGGCGATGTCATCCGCATCTTTTCCTTCCTTGTAGTTACAGGTGAAGGTTTCCATAGGAAAAACAGAAGGTTCGTCGCCTTCCTGAGCCAGAACATTGCCCATACCGGCGACAGCGATGATTCCAGAGAAAATGGCTGTTTTGAAGATATTGTTCATTATTGTGCTCCCCTGATTGTTATTACGTACATTCGATCCGATTGAGCAGCATACGCCGTTATGCGGCAGATGACAGGCCCGGCGTACTCAAAGCCGCGCCGTACCTGTAGAATGCAGCTGACTTTCCAATTGAGCTGCTTGCCTGGCGGGGTCCGGGCACGGAGAATAGCGGCAATTCTGTGCGAGGAAATGCGAGCAATATATGACCGATGTTAAACATGTAGACGTGGCCGGCATCGACTGCGGATCAGACGATATGTTCCTGATTTCCGGGCCCTGCGTTATCGAAGCCGAGTCGCTGATGATGAAAACCGCAGAGCGGCTGAAGGAGATTTCCCGGAAGCTCGATTTGCCGCTGGTTTTCAAATCCTCGTTCAGCAAGGACAATCGCAGTTCGCTGGATTATTTCCAGGGGCCGGGCCTGGATGAGGGCCTGAAACTGCTGGAGAAAATCAAGGCCGAGTTCGATCTTCCGCTGCTGACCGATATTCATTACCCGTCCCAGGCAGCGCCGGCAGCGGAGGTGGTCGACATCGTTCAGATACCCGCCTATCTTTGCATGCAAACCGAGCTGGTTGTCGCGGCTGCCAAGACAGGTGCGGTGGTCAATCTCAAACACGGGCAATTCATCGCGCCGGACGGCATGTCCAAACCCGTCAGGAAGATCGAAGACAGCGGCGGCGGGAAGATCATTCTTACCGAGCGCGGCTATACCTTTGGCTACAACGATCTGATCGTCGACCCGCGGAGTTTTCTCATGTTGCGCGAGATCGGCTACCCGGTCGTTTTCGACATTACCCACACGATTCGCAAGTACGGTATTCCCAGCAAGGATCCTCGTGGTGGAATGCGTCAGTACCTCTCCGTTCTGTCACGCGCCGGGGTTGCGGCCGGGGTTGACGGGATTTTCGTTGAAGCGCACCCGAACCCGCCGGATGCGCTGTGCGATGCCGCCAGCCAGTACTATCTCGACGACCTGGAAGAATTCCTGAAGCCGCTTCTGGATATTCATCACCTTGCTCGACAACAACTACAGTAAATCGAAGGAATAGACCATGGATTTATATCTCGATTCAGTCAATTTTGAAGAGATCGAAGAAGCTTTTCAGCTCGGATTTGTCAAGGGCCTCACGACGACGCCGACCTTCATGCACCGGCACGGTATTACCGATATTGACGGTGCCATCGTCGAGTTGTCCAAAATGGTGCCCGAGCTTCAGGTCGAAGCGCTCGGTAATACCTACGAGGAGATTATCGACGAAGCGCACAGGCTGTTGACCCTGCCGCTGGAGATCGAACCTGTCTTCAAGGTGCCGATCTCGAATATCGGCGTGCGGGCCTGCAAGACGCTGACCGATGAGGGGCACAAGGTCAATGTGCACCTGATCTATACCCTGAGCCAGGCATACATGGCGATGGCCGCCGGTGCAGCCTATGTCTGCCCGTTGGCGGGCCGGCTCCAGGATGAGGGGCACGATGCAATCTCTTTATACGAGCATTGTGTGGACGTTGTTGAGAATTACAGTTATCCCACCAAAATCATGTTCTCATCTGTCCGCCATCCGGAGCATGTGCGTACCGCCCTTCTTTCGGGTGTTCACGTATGTACCGTGCCCTGGGGTGTCATGAAACGTCTGACCCAGAATGCATTGACGACGGTCGGTACCAATCAGTTTGTCGAGCACACTCAGCTGATGACCGTTCGGGTGGGCCAGGTGATTCGTGAGATGAATCCGTGTTGCACGGTTTCGGATACCGTTGCCGATGCCATGGTCAAGATGACAGAGTCCGGCCTGGGCGCACTCACCATTACAGGAGACGATGGCGGTGCGATCGGCGTGTTTACCGATGGCGATCTGCGGCGGAAACTGCAGGAGGATGGCTCGGGCATTCTCTCCCAGACATTGGCAGAGCTCGGCTTTACGGCCGACCCGATCGGTATTTCATCGGATGCCCTGCTGTATGACGCGATGGCCAAATTCGAAAGCAGCCAGATCGATTCGATTGTCGTCCTCGAGGAGGGCAAGCCGGTGGGTATTCTGGACATCCAGGATATCGTCAAGCTGGGCATTATCGGGCACGACTAGTGGCCGATCACGCGGGGCAGGACCTGACGAAACTGGCCGCCTGTTTCGAGGCGCTGGGCGGTGAGTTCGCGACACCGGCGGGTGAAATGGCGGCGCGCGCCCGGCAGTGCCGGGCGCTGGTGTTTGACTGGGATGGCGTGTTCAATAACGGCTGCAAGGGCAACGGGCAGGCGAGCCGGTTCAGTGAACCGGATTCCATGGGCACCAACATGCTTCGTTACGGGCTCTGGAGGCAGTCGGGCGCCTTGCCGTTCGCCGCAGTCATCAGTGGTGCCGCCAATGCGAATGCCGATGAGTTTGCCAAGCGCGAGCATTTCTCCGAGGTCTATCTTTGCGTTGGCAACAAGGGCCGGATCATCGATCACCTGTGCAAAACGGAAGGTCTGGATGCAGACCGGATCGCCTGCGTGTTTGACGACATCAACGATTTGCCGATGGCAGCGAGTTGCGGTTTGCGTTTTATGATCCGGCGGGATGCGAGCCCGCTGTTCTCCAGCCATGTTCGCCGGCAGGCGCTTTGTGACTATGTGACGGGCAAGACGGGAGGAGCACACGCCGTGCGCGAGGTATGCGAGCTTTTTCTCGGGCTGATCGGGCGGTATGACGAGGTGGTTTCATCCCGCGCGGCCAGTGATCATGATTATGGGGCCTATCTGGCGATGCGCCAGGCAGTAACCACGCGCTGCTTTTCAGAGGTCGGAGGCGACATCGTCAATCGCCAGTAGCCGCACCGGCACGTATTTATGAAAGGGTGTCTGACCGGATTGCAGTGTTTTGCACCTGTGGCAACCGCCAGCCGGTGATAGATTTCAGGCTCCGGCAGGGTGCCGGAGGCAGGCGCGAACAGGGGTTTTCGCAGGTGAAAGCCGTTTACCGGGAAGTCCAGATTAAAAAAGGTGGCTTCCCACTTTTCAAACTGGGATGCGGCCGGTAATACATAGTGAGCCTGCTGTGCAGTTTCAGTCATCGCGACATCGATGACCACCAGTAATTCCAGCCTGTCGAAGGCCTCGCGATAAGCTTGCGTATCGGCCGCGGTTACCGCCGGGTTTCGCCGCAGCGCAAATACAGGTATTCGGATGCCCGCCGGTCCCGTTTAGCTCATTTGCCAGACATGATTAATGATAAAAAGTAATATATTACTGATAATATAAGGAACTCATTGATAATAAGTAGTATACTACTTATAATAATCAATAATAGAATGCACATAAGAAATAATATATTACCTTTTATCCTTATATCTGCCATTTTTATGTATTAAGATACGTGTTATGAATTTTGCACAGATGAGCGATCAGGCCATATTGGCTGAACTGGGTCAGCGTTTGCGCCGTGAGCGTCTCAACGCGAACCTGGCCCAGAAAGAGCTGGCGGGACAAACGGGTCTTGCGCTGAAAACCATCCAGAACGCCGAGGACGGGCGCAATTTTTCAGTGGAAACCCTGGTTCGCATGCTGCGCGGACTGGGCCTGATCAACCAACTGGAAAATTTTCTTCCGGATCCTGGACTCAGCCCGGTGCAGCTGGCAAAACTCAGGGGCAGAGTCCGCCAGCGCGCAACCGGTTCCCGGGCCCGCGGGAAAGCAGCACAGTGAGTGTTGCAGGGTGATAACAGGCAAGCGTGTTGACGTTGCCGAGATCGACCTGTGGGGGCGTTCGCTCGGCGCGGTATCCTGGGATGAGCGGCGCGGGGTGGCGTCGTTCGAGTACACCGAGGAATTTGCAAGAACCGGTATCGAGCCTGCGCCGTTGATGATGCCGCTACGGGCCAGAAAGATTTACTCGTTTCCGGAGCTTTCCGGGCCCGGTTTCCTGGGCCTGCCGGGATTGCTGGCGGATTCGTTACCGGATGATTTTGGCAACAGGCTCATCCAGGAATGGCTGGCCAGGCAGGGCCGCGATCCGGCCGGGTTCAGTCCTGTTGAACGGTTGTGCTACATCGGACGGCGCGGAATGGGCGCGCTCGAATACCGTCCATCGATGCGGCGCGCGCCGGGGGCTTCCGCCGTGATAGAAATCGCCGAGCTGGTTGACCTGGTCAACAGCGTTATTCATCAACGCGAGGAACTTCATGTCCGGTTATCCGGAAAAGATTCACCTGATGCCGGCGCCCTGGACGATATTCTTCGTGTCGGTACGTCGGCGGGTGGAGCAAGGGCGAAAGCAATCGTTGCATGGAACCCCGCCACGCAGGAGATGCGTTCCGGGCAGGTTGCCGCACCGGAGGGTTTTGAGTACTGGCTGCTGAAATTCGATGGCGTTGACAATCGCTACGAAGGTCTTGCCGATCCCCGGGGATACGGAAAAATAGAGTTCGGCTACTATCTCATGGCGAAGGCTGCCGGCATCGAGATGACGCCGTCGAGGCTTCTCTATGAAAACGATCGCGCTCATTTCATGACCAGGCGTTTCGACCGGAAAAGCAACGGCGACAAAATTCACATGCAATCCCTGTTTGCAATATCGCATCTCGATTTCAGGCTTGCCGGCGCTCACAGTTACGAACAGGCTTTTTCGGTCATACAGCAGCTGCAGTTGCCGATGAGTTCCCTGATCGAGCAGTATCGCCGAATGGTATTCAATGTTCTGGCCAGAAACCAGGACGATCATACGAAGAACATTGCATTCCTGATGGACGAACAGGGAAAGTGGTGTCTTTCACCGGCATTCGATGTCACGTATGCTTACAATCCCGACGGGGCGTGGACCAGTCGACACCAAATGGCAATCAACGGAAAGCAGGATGACTTTCTGGCCGAAGACCTTCTGGCGGTTGCCGGCCGATTCAATATATCTCCCGCGAAGCGCATCATTCAGCAGGTATACGCGGCCGTGGAGGCCTGGCCGGATTTTGCCCGGCAGGCGGGTGTTGACGAGGTCAGCATCGGTAAAATTGCCAACAGCCATCGGGCTGATCTTAAACCGTAGTGCCTGTTACGGCGCAGGAGCGAAAGCCGAAATGATGCTTCTTTTTTCCGGGTTCTGGCGTGTTTTTCTTCTTGCAGGCGTGTTGTCCGGCTACGCTAGTGCCCAGGGCCTGCCTTCCCGCGACACCATCGAAATTGCCGATGGCGTCTATGTGGGGGTGGGCTATGTGTCCAATAACATGGGGTTTGTCGTCACGGACGAAGGCGTGCTTGTGATCGATACCGGGATGAGTCCGCAGCTTGGCCGGGAGTTTCTGGCCAGCATACGCAAGGTCACCGCAAAGCCGATCAGGTATGTCGTTTATACCCACTATCATTATGACCATGTGGCCGGGGCCGGCGCTTTCAGGGAGAACGACACCGTTTTTATCGCTCATGAAAACCTGGTAAAAAATTTCGATACCCTGAAGAAGCTGGAGCGGGTAAACCAGGAAGCGCTGGGGACATTGGTCGATGCGCCTCTTGTTTATCCTGACAGCACCTTCAGGGATCGCCTGACACTGGAGTTCGGTGGCAAAACGATCCGGCTGATTCACATCAAGGCGGAGACCGATGATGCCGTGCTGGTCTATCTTACGCAGGACAGGATCCTTTTTTTCGGCGACATGACCAACAATAACCTGGGATCTCCGGCCATGCCGGAGGGATATCCCGAAGGCCTGGTCGAAGCAATTGACCTGGTGGACAGCCTCGATGTCGATATCTTTGTGCCCGGTCACGGTTTCATGAGCAATACCGGCATGGATACGCTGCATGCGGTAAAACAGGTGACCCGCTACCTGGTAAAAGAGATCAAGGACAGAGTCGATGAGGGGCTCGATCTGGAGGAGACGCAGGCAGCCGTCACAATGCCGGCGGAATTCGAGGGCAACGCGCTCCTGGAAAAAACGTTTCTGAACAGCAAGGAGCAGTATGTCAATCGACTGCACAGGAGGTATACCGGCTATTTTGGCAAAGATCCGATCCGTTTCTCTCCCGCGCCGAAAAAGGAGCGCGACCGGCTTTTCGCAGAGATAGCGGGGGGTGAGGAGGAGTTGCTGCGGGTTGCCGGGCGGCTGGTCGAACAGCAGCGATATCAGCTTGCGCTGGAGGTACTGGATATCGTTACGACCAACGAGCCGTCAAACCAATCTGCTCATGCCCTGAAGGGACAGGCGTTTCTCGGGCTTGCGCGTGCCACAAGGCATAACTGGCATGCGATGGTGGTTTACATGAATGCAGCCAAAAAAGAAAAGGAACTCGCTGCCCGGGAATAGCCCGCGGCGGGATGCAGTTCCTGTGGCGCAGGATCGACGCGCCTGATTCACAATTCCGGACGCTCGCCCGCGCCGTTGCTCAGGCCGGTGAGCCGGCGGCCCTCACTGCATAGGGTTTGCACAGGTGCGCCCATGCACAGTGCTCGGGGCCGAACGGCGTATGGAGTTCGGCCAGGGTATCGGAATTGTCTTCGTACTCATCGGGGCACATGGCGTGTTCGACATGCGATGCCGCCACCGACTTCATGAAGTTGGACAAGCCGGTGACCTCGCGAAGATCGCTGTCGGGAATCTCCAGTGTCTTCGCGATTGCCAGGTGTTTTCTCAGTCCACGAGCATAGTTCAGGGCAAAAGCGGCACCTACGGATACCAGCGTTTCAATACGCTGCTGATCGGGTTCACCGGCAGGCGCTTCCGGACTGAGGACCTGGTCAAGCCCTGTCAGTGCGAGTTTTTCAATATAGTCGGTGGTTTCGCGGCGAATCGCGATGGCCAGGGCAACAGTGTCGGAGATTTCCTGCGCGGTGACCTGGAGTGAACCCGCCGCCATCATGTCTTCGCGTATGCAGGTTTTGCAACCGCATGCAACGGCGACACCAATGGTAACCAGTTTTCTTTCCTGGGGTGTTATCGGCATGACTGCCCTCCCGGAGTGATCGGTATTTGCAACTGGAAGGTGTGTAATGAATCTAACACTCCGAGGGTTGCGAAGAAAGGCGAAAGCCGATTGCCCGACTGCGGCTTCTACCTATTTCCAATGGCCTCAATTCGGTTCAAGGTGTTAAAGGTACAGGTAGGTTCAGTGTTTTCTGTCCACCAGCACTCCGTACAAAAAAGGTACAGATCTTTCGCTGGGTGTAAGGTACAGACAGTAGCGACAGAAAACCTGCTGGTATTCAATAAGTATTATTGAAGGTACATGTTGGCGCTTCAACCCGGTCGCAGGCCGGGTCGCTGCGATGGGGGTTAACCCATGAGCGACACGAAATACCTTTTCAAGCGCGACCAGATCTGGTGGGTCAAGGTTGCGGTACCGCGCCCGCTGCGCGATTCGCTGGGCTGTGATCTGCGCCGGTCGCTCCAGACGCGTGATTTGAAAACCGCCCAGACTGCGCGCCAGGCAGTTGTTGAGGAATTCCGCAGTAAAATCAGACAGGCGCGTGAGCAGCGCGCCGCTGCTACTGCATGCAGCACGTCCGTGGATCCGCCCCCGGGCACCGGTTATGAAGTCGTCACCCGGAAAGACTTCTCCGACGTCACCTTCCTGCTGGAAGTGTCCGCACCGATGCTGGCCCGGGCCGCGCAACCGGGCCAGTTCGTCATCGTGATTTCACACCAGCGCGGAGAACGTGTGCCGCTGACTATCGCAGATTTCGATCGGGTGGCCGGGACCATCACGCTGGTTATCCAGGCGGTCGGAAAGTCGACGCGGGAAATGCAGCAGCGCTGTCAGGCCGGGTCACGACTGTACAGCGTCGCCGGGCCGATGGGCTTCCCCAGTCATCTCGATACCAAAAAAGTCGTTTGTGTCGGTGGCGGCCTCGGTGTTGCGCCCATCTTTCCCCAGTTGCGCGCGTTCAAGCAAAGCGGTGCATATGTTATCGGTGTGGTCGGTTTCAGGAACAGGCAGCTGATTTTCTGGGAAGACCGGTTCCGGCAGTATTGCGATGAGCTGATCATCTGCACGGACGATGGCTCGGTGGGCATCAAGGGCCGCGTTACGCTCGGTGTAGAGGCCGCCCTGGAAAAACATCCCGACGTCGATCGGGTGGTTGCCATCGGTCCGCCGATCATGATGAAAGCCTGTGCGGAGACGACCCGTCCCTACAAGGTTGAGACCATCGTCAGCATGAACCCCATTGTTGTTGACGGCACGGGTATGTGCGGGGGCTGTCGCGTCATTGTCGGCGACGAGACGAAGTTCGCCTGCGTAGATGGCCCGGAGTTTGACGGGCACAAGGTCGATTTCGACGATCTGATGAATCGACTGGGGCGGTTTAAACAACAGGAATCCCAGGCCATGGATGCCTGGAAGACGGCCGCCGGAGCGAAGTAGATGGGCAAGAAAACCATTCGCAGCATTCCGCAGGAAAGGACCTCGATACCGACACAGGACCCGGCGGTGCGGGTCGGCAATTTCGATGAAGTGACTTTGGGCTATCGCGAAGTGGATGCACTGAACGAGAGCGAGCGCTGCCTCGTTTGTCCGAATCCGGAGTGTGTCCCGGCCTGTCCCGTGAACATCGATATTCCCGGGTTTATTACCAGGATTGCGGCAAAGGATTTTCGCGGCGCCTACGACATCCTCACCGATTCCACTTTGCTGCCGGCGATCTGCGGCAGGGTATGTCCGCAGGAGGACCAGTGTGAGGGGGTTTGCCCGGTCGGCGATAAACTCAAACCGGTGGCCATCGGGCGGCTCGAACGCTGGGTGGGCGATACGGCAATCCACGAGCATTGGGACAATACGCCATACATCGAGCCCAACGGGCTCAGGGTGGGCATCATCGGTTCAGGTCCTGCCGGTATGGCCTGTGCGGCGGACATGGCCAAGGCCGGTTGCGATGTCACAATCTATGAAGCCCTGCACAAAGCGGGCGGCGTGCTGCGCTACGGTATTACCGAGTTTCGCCTGCCCAACGGTGTGCTCGATGCCGAACTGGAAAATCTCACCCGCCTCGGCGTCAGGATCGAATGCAATATGCTCGCCGGACGGCTGTTCACGGTCGAGCAGATGCTCGATGAACTCGGTTTCGACGCCGTATTCATCGGTACCGGTGCCGGGTATCCGAGTTTCATGGGGATTGGCGGGGAATCGCTCAATGGCGTGTTGTCTGCCAATGAACTGCTGACACGCTGTAACCTGATGGGTGCCACCGAGTTTCCCAAATACGATACGCCGCTGGGTCTGGGCAAGCGTGTTGCCGTCATCGGTTCCGGCAACACGGCGATGGATGCACTGCGGGTTTCGCTGCGGGCCGGGGCGGAGCAGGTTTATTGTATCTATCGGCGCACCCGCGAAGAGAGCCCGGCCCGCGAAGAAGAGATCGAACATGCCGAAGAAGAAGGTATCCAGTTCGAGTGGCTGACGCTGCCGGTCGAGATCCTGGATGACGGCGAGAACAACGTGCGCGCGATGCGTTGCGTCCGTATGGAACTGGGTGAGCCGGATGATTCCGGCCGGCGCCGTCCGATACCGATCGAGGGCAGCGATTTCGAATTTGCGATCGATACGGTGGTGTATGCGATTGGAACCAATGCCAACCCGATCATCGGCCAGACATCGAAGATCGAGCTGAACAAATGGGGTTATATCCAGACCGACGAGCATTTCGCCACGTCAATGGCGGGTGTCTATGCCGGCGGTGACATCGTAACGGGCGCCGCGACCGTCATTCTGGCCATGGGTACCGGCCGGGAGGCGGCACGCAGCATGAAAGCCTACCTTGGCATACGCGATTCGGAAACGGTCTATCAGGCGCCGCAAACCGGCAGCGACAGCAAGCTGTTTGGCATCGGTCTCGAAGAACGGACGTTCACGCGCGTTCGGCTGGGCTAGGGAGAAGCCATGTCCACCAGGAAACAATCGGTTCCGCGCTCGCCGGTCAGCAAACCGGCCATGGCGATTGACGAGCACATTGTCGAGATCCTCAGCGATTCCGGCGAGGGCGCGCAAAAGTGCGGGCAGTCTTTCGGCTCGATCGCTGCGAAGATGGGCAAGGGAATCTGGACACTGGAAATTATTCCGGCTGAAATCCAGCCCCCGGCGCGCAGCATCGAAGGAGGCAGCGGTAACCGTATCAGGGTTGCCGGGCATCCGGTGGCGAACGGCGGTGATCAGGCGGACCTGGTCGTAGCGTTCAACGAACAGGTTTTGCTGGGCAGACTGCAGGCCAACGAACTCAAGCCCGGCTGTATTATTTTGCTGGAGGACAAGTGGCGGACCAGTCCGGACGCCGGGATCGTCGCCTCCTATACCCGCGTATATGACGACCTGTTGGCCAGGGGCTTTTGTGTCTACGAGGTTCCGATGGAGGTCGAATGTCTGAAACTCGTTTCAGACCCACGGCGCGGGAAAAACATGTTCGTCCTGGGGCTGTTGTGCAGCCTTTACAGTCTCGACATGCAGCTGGCCAAAGAACAGATCCAGTTTATTTTCGGCAGGAAAGGAGAGCTGGTGGTAACGTCCAACAACCGGCTGCTGGAAGCCGGCTGGACATGGGCCGAGAACAATCTCGATTTTAAATACAAGATTCCGACCACTCCGGCAAAAGAAGCGCACATCGTAGTCAGCGGAAACATCGCGCTGGGGCTGGGCATCATGGCATCCGGCATGGAGGTGTGCTCCATGTATCCCATAACGCCTGCCACTTCCGTGTCACATTATCTTAGCGACGTATTCGAGAAGGTGGGCGGCGTCGTGCACCAGGCGGAAGATGAAATCGCCGCCTGTGCATTCGCGATCGGTGCCTCATATGCCGGCAAGTGCGCGGTTACGATTACCTCCGGCCCCGGTTATTCGCTGAAACAGGAATGTATCGGTCTTGCCGTGATGACGGAGATTCCGCTGGTGGTGATCGACGTGCAGCGCGGCGGGCCGTCTACCGGGCAGCCCACCAAGGCCGAGCAGGGCGACCTGATGACGGCTATTTTCGGCAGCCATGGCGATGCCCCCAAGGTGGTGATGGCTGCCTCCGATATCGAAGACTGTTTTTACTCGGTGATTACAGCCCGCAAGATTGCCGAAACTTTCAATACGGTTGTCGTGCTGCTGTCGGACGCGAGTCTTGCAACGGCCCAGCAGCCGTTTACGCGACCGCAGTTCAGCGAAGAGTGGCTGGCCCCGCCCGTCGATCAGAGTCCGGTACATGATGACGACGAACCCTATGACTGGGATGCAGGTACCGGCCAGAGCAACCGGTTCATACCCGGTCAACCCAACGGCATGCATACGCTGACCGGTCTTGCCCATGACCGCACCAGCAGCGTCGCCTATAACCTGGAGATCAACAGGGATGCGATCCAGCACCGCAGCCTGAAACTGGCTGCCCTGCAGAAGACGCTGAAACCGCCGCCGGTATTCGGTGACGATGAAGGTGAACTGCTGGTCATCGGCTGGGGCAGTACCAAAGGCGCGATTCGGGAAGCCGTCGACCGGGTGCGGGCGGATGGTCGCAGTGTTTCCGCACTGCACCTGCGCTTTTTGCAGCCGATGGCTTCGGGCATCAAGGAGATTCTGCAGCGCTTCGACAGGGTGCTGGCCGTTGAAAACAACTGGGCCGACAGCCTGGATGACGCGATGATCGATGAGGATAACCGCCGTTACTCCAGCCTGGCGTGGCTACTGCGGGCAAAATACCTGATCGATGTGGACTGCTGGGGCGAAGTCGGCGAGCAGCCGATCAAGCCCGGTACGGTTGAGCGGATTATTCGCCAACACCTGGATCGGGAACAATAGAGGTACCGGAAATGGCGTTACGTGCCGTCGATTTTTTACCGCGCTCTGCCGAAGAAGCGCTGGCCCTGGAAGACTATGAGGGCTGTGCTCCGCGGTGGTGCACCGGGTGCGGAGACCTGGGAATTCTTACCGCCGTACAGCGGCTGCTGCGCGACGAGCAGTTGCCGCTGGAGAAAGTCGTTTTCGTGTCCGGAATCGGCTGCTCCAGCCGCTTTCCCCATTACATGGGCACCTATGGCTTTCACGGTTTGCATGGTCGGGCATTGCCTGTTGCAGAGGGCATCAAGATGCGCCGGCCCGATCTACACGTTTTCGTCAATACCGGCGATGGCGACTGCTGCAGCATCGGTGCTGCACACTGGCTTCATGCGGCACGTTACAACATGGATATGACCGTGATGATGCACGACAACAACATCTACGGTCTGACCAAGAAACAGGCTTCGCCGACTTCGCCGCAGGGGACGCGCAGCAACACCACGCCACGGGGCTCGGATCTTGCGGCATTCGATCCTTTGATAGCGACACTCGGCATGTCCAATCTTTCCTTCGTGGCCCAGGCCGCTGACTGGATTCCGGAGCTGCTGTACAAAATCATTTCGCTGGCTTTCCATCACCATGGATTTTCGTTTATTCGCATTTTGCAGCGTTGCCCGGAATTTCTGCCCGATCATTTCGAACCCTGGGTGCAGGATCCGGACCGGATGCTGATATTGACCCACGAGGATGGCGTGCAAATGAGCACGGCGCTGTCGAGCGTGTACCGGCAAACGGCAGACCATGATCCGATGGATCTCATCCAGGCCCGGGAGCTTGTCGGTACCAGCGAACGGATTCCGGTGGGCATTCTCTATCGCAATCCCGATGTGCCCTGTTATGAAGACCTGCGCCGGTCCAGGCAGCTGCAGACCCCGGCAATGGTCAGCGCCGGCTTGGAAGAGGAGCTGGACAAATTTACGATTTGGCCCATGGTTTGACGGGGTGTAAGCAGGTTATGAGTGTCGAATTTCAGCAAATGGTCGAATTTCACCGCACCGGGCAGCATATCGGCACGGAGCTGCCGTCCCCGGCGACACCGGGCACCTGCTCCGCTTTGCTGGCCCCCTATCGCCGGTTGGCGCGCCTGCGGCATGATTTTCCACTGGTGCTGGTGACGCAGGGCAGTCCGGAACCGCTCATTTCACTGTCGGATGTCATCGACGCGGTGCTGCAGGAAATTGCCCCGCCGGGTATTTCCGGAAAACGCTACCGGGAACACATTTTGCGGCTTGAGACCACGATTCGGGAGCAGGTTGCAGACGGTGCGGAGGGTTCGCTGAGCAAACTGTGGGCCCAGGCCGAAAAAGCACTGCTGTCGGGTGACGGCAACGGAGGCCGGGAGCTGCTCCGGGACAGTCTGCAGGCTGCACGGGCCAGGCTGGATATCGATGGTCCGGTGGTCGGCTGCGATGAACAGTTGCCGGCACGGTTGTTCGAGCATCTGTGGGCCATGGCGGAGAGCAGCCGGACGCGCGCTGCCCTGGAGCGAATAGACCTGCTGACGCACAAGCTCGGAGAAATTCTTAAAGTCGATGACCTCAAGGCCGCCGGTGCCCGGACGCCACAGAACCTCAAGAACTCCCTGGGCGAGCGCTACCAGGATGCGTTCGATTTTGAGCTGATGTCACGGCTGCTGAACCAGGCGACTCCGCAACGGATGCTGCCGGCCGGGCGCAGACGACGCATTCAGTCGGCTTTATCGGTGCTCGAGACGCAAAAGTTCTTTGCTGCCCGCAGTACCGGTGCGAAGCGCCTGCGCAACAAGACGCAGTTCCGCTTTGTTTTCAGCAGTGTTGCCAACGCCCTGAAAGCTTACCGGGAACGGCTGGAAGATATGGCCGAGCTGGTCAAGGCAATGATGATCGCGGAACTGGAGATAGACAACCGGTATGTCGAATCGGCGCACGATCCGTTTTTCCAGCGCTTCGATGCCGGGATGCTGGGGACGAAAGATCTGTCGTTGTTTCCCGCCTATCTGATTTGTCTTCACGAGCAGGACTGTGCCGGGCGGGCGCAGGCCGACCTGATGGAGATACTGTCTTCCGATCTGCCGATGAATATCGTGATACAGGTTGGCGATACGCTCGGCGAGGCAGCGCCGTTCGAGCGCAACGTTCCCAACGGCCTGCGTGGCCACCAGCTGGCAGGTATCGTGACCGGGCTGGGCAGTGCCTATGTCCTGCAGTCGGTGAGCGCCGGCCTGTACCAGCTGCGTGCGGAAATCGCCGCCGGGCTGACATATACCGGCCCGTCGTTGTTCAGTATTTTTTCAGGTTCGCCGGAGATGACTCCCGGCCTGCCGCCTTACCTGGTTGCTGCATCGGCAATGGAGTCACGGGCGTTCCCTGCTTTCAGCTTCGATCCATCTGCGGGCCAGGACCTGGCCATGCGTTTTCATGTGCAGCACAACCCGCAGATCGAGCAGGCCTGGTCACACCACGAGCTGGCGTACGAAGATCACGAACTGCAGAGAAACATTGTCGATATCGCCATGACGCCCGCGGACTTCGCGGTGACCGACCTGCGTTATGCGGAGCACTTTGCCGACGTGGCACCCGACAGCTGGAACGACGACATGGTGCCGGTCAGTGATTACCTGGAACTGGATGAGCACGCCGCTGCCGACAAGGTGCCGTATGTGCTGGTCGTCGACGGTGACGATATTCTGCACCGGCTGGTGGTGGACGATACGCTGATTCGTGTTGCCAGGCGTTGCGGTGAGCAATGGCGTACGCTGCAGGAGCAGGGCGGGATCAACAACTCTCACGCGGCGGCGCTGCTGGCCCGTGAACGGGCGTCCTGGGAGCAGGAAAAAGCGCAGGAACTGCAACAGCTCAGTATCGATCTGGAGCAGACCGGTGTTGCGGCTGGCCCTGAACCGGAACAAGAGCCGGCCGGGCAGGCCGGCGTGGCTCAGACTGCCGGGACGGAAGAGGCTGAAGAACAGTCGCCGGCAGGCCCGTCCCCGGATGAGGCCTACATCGAAACACCCAGATGCACGACTTGCGATGAGTGTACGGACCGCAATAACCGCATGTTTGCCTACGATGAGAACAAGCAGGCCTACATCGCCGACCTGAGCGCGGGTACTTTCCGCGAACTGGTCGAGGCCGCGGAAAGCTGCCAGGTTTGTATCATCCATCCGGGCAAGCCGCTGAATCCGGACGAGCCCGGGCTGGATGAACTGGTCAAGCGGGCGGAACTGTTTCACTAGCAGGCGTTTCGGTTGCCTGCTGCATTCGTTTACTGCCCGAATTTCAGTCGCACGCCGAAGTAGCCGGACCGGCCGGGCGTTCGATAGCCGTACACCTGTTCATAGTCTTCATCCAGCAGGTTGGTGAGCCGTGCATATACATTGATATTGCGGTTGACAGCGTAGCCCGCGGTCAGGTCAACCAGCCAGTAACTGTCCAGGGGCACGATTTCGGACGGGGCCGGAAAGGGCGGAAAGAAAATATCGGTCTGGGTCCCGCCGTAGTCTGCTGTCAGCGTGATATTTGCCCGCTCCGCGAGCAACCGGTAGTTGGCGCTGAGGCTGCCGGCGTGCCGGGGCCGCCGGAACTCCCTAATATCGTTCCCCTGGTCGTCAGGCTGTACAGCATCGGTGAAGGTGTACGCAGCGCCGAGCTCCAGGTTTTCGGTCCACTCCAGTGTCGCCGACAGTTCGACACCTTTTCGGGAGCTGCTGTCGCTCATGTTCTGCGCAGTAAACATAAATGTATCCGGATCGAAGACGAAGCCGTTGATTTCGTCTTCAAGATCCTGGTTGTACAGTGTCAGCTGCACGTCCAGCGTATCGTTGAGCATCGACTGGTCGATGCCGATCTCGAACGAAGTCGATTTTTCCGGTTTCAGGCGGGGATTGCCGATGAACTGGCCCGGGAAAAAACCGAATCTTTCGGTAAAAGTCGGCGTCTTTTGACCGGTCCCCATGCTGGCCCGGATCCGGGTCGCATCGGTCAGGCGCCAGGCCAGTGAGAGCCGCCCTGTGAGAGCGTTCTCAAAGTCGCTGTAGTTATCATACCGGGCGCTTAACAGCCAGGTCAGCCGGTCGATGGATCGCCCCTGAATGTCGGTAAACACGCTGTTGACGGTGGTCTCCTGGTCCTGGTTCGGGTCGCCGAAACCGATTTCACCACGCTGACTGAATTGTGTGCGCTCGCGTTCCAGCCCAAGCGAAAGGAGGTTTTCGCCCAGCTGCAGATCCGACTGCCAGGTAGTCGTCATTCGCTCGGATCCCGTGGACGAGTTCTGTGCGCCGTCTGCCAGGTTCCTGTTGGTGGTATCGAGATACCGGGCAGCCAGGTGATGCACCAGGCGTCCGCCCCGTGTGGCGAGCGTGGTATCGCCGTACAGGTACGTTTGCCGCGAGTCGGTGGCACGGTCGCCATCCGTTGGCAAACCGGTGGTAAAAAAATCAACCGGATCGAACTGTGAATACGAATCCACTCTGCGCATCCCCAGGTCGAGTGCCAGCGCATCGACCGGTTGAAACCTGCCCGACAGGGATATCGTGGTCAGGCTGGAGTCGTCCCGCTCGCCACCGGAACGTGAAATGTTTGTGCCATCGGTATCGAGTTTTTCCAGCCCGAAGCCCAGGGACCACCGGTCGCCGCCGGCTGTCCCCTGCAGCCCGGCGTTCAGCGTACTGTATGAACCGCTTTCGGCATATCCACCGAGCGCGGGGGTTTTTCCGCCGTTGCGGGTAATGATCTGCACGACTGCCGCTACCGCATCGCTGCCCCATAGCGAACTTTGCGGTCCCCTGACGATTTCGATGCGCTCGATGTTGCCTGTGCTGAGGAGCTCCCAGCGAAATTCGTCACCGACCGCAGGATCGTTGGCCCTGACGCCGTCAATGAGTACCAGGACCTGGTTGGCTTCGGCTCCCCTGACCCTGACCTGGGTTTGCGAACCCGTGGTGCCGGACTGGCTGACGGAAAAGCCGGGTACCGCACGCAGCAAGTCCGTTACATAGCGGGCCTGGCGCCTTTCAATCTGTTCGCGGGAGATGATCGTGATCGAACTGCCGATGTTTGCTTTGGCCAGAGGCGACCGCGATGCGGTGATGACAATGGTATCCGGATGACCCGGCGACGGTTGGCCGGTCTGAGCAAAAGCGGGCGTGGTACTGATGTATCCACAGAAAATGAATACCGGTAATCGAAGCTTGAACACTGAAATATCTCCTGCCAGGCTCCCCGGACCTTGCGATTCGGTTCGATCGGGGCAGAGGCAGAGATTCGAGATCTCCACGAAATCGCCCGCCGCGATCGAACTGTGGACCAATCGGCAGGCCGGTCTCCGGACTCATGAGTGATGCCTGATGTGAGGTTTCGGACATCTGCGTCGATTGCCTTCCCACGCATTGCTGCGCAGTGGCCAAGTAATCGACTGACTCATTTACCGTTGCGGGGGCAGTGACGGGGTTGCCGTTGAATGGCGCACCGTCTTCCCGTTTAACATCCGGCGCGGAACGCCGGACATTCACCTGTCGAATTCGCGTCGAACCATACTGGAGGGCCTGCGCGATTGCAAGAAGCCGTTTCGTCGTTACCAACGGCCTGCACGATGTGGAGAAGCAGCTGTCTCCATGGCAATATTCGCCTTACCCCTTGCCCGCAGAACGCTGTCAGCATACCCTTCTGTTGGGTCCGCGCTGGTCCCCTCGCGGTGGCTAGCCGTGAACTCCGTCAGGCCCGGAAGGGAGCAGCGGTAGTGGTGATGCCAGGCGCCGGGGTGTGGCTGGCGCGGGCCTTTTCGGCGGTTTCCGATGCCGGAGCGCACAGGACCGGTAAGCCGGTGGACAGACAGATTTCGAGCGGACGCAAAGGTTACCCACATCGCGATGGATTATCTCGCACTGGCCCGTAAATGGCGCCCACAGAAATTCGAGGATGTTGCAGGACAGCCCCATATCGTCAAGGCGCTCGCCAATGCGCTCGAATCCGGGCGGGTGCACCATGCCTATCTGTTTGCCGGTACGCGCGGTGTCGGTAAAACGACCGTAGCGCGAATACTCGCCAAGGCCCTGAACTGCGAGCAGGGCGTCAGTGCCGAGCCCTGCGGGCAATGCCAGACCTGCATCGCACTGGATGAAGGCCGCTTCGTCGATCTGATTGAAGTGGATGCCGCTTCCCGTACCGGTGTGGACGATACCCGCGAGCTTCTCGAAAATGTTCAGTATCGCCCGACGGTAGGGCGCTACAAGGTCTATCTGATCGATGAAGTACACATGTTGTCGAAGCCGGCGTTCAATGCTCTGCTGAAAACACTCGAAGAACCTCCGCCGCATGTGAAGTTCCTGTTTGCCACCACCGATCCGCAGAGGCTGCCGGTCACGGTATTGTCCCGCTGCCTGCAGTTCAATCTCAAACGCCTGTCGACCAGGCTGATCATCGCCCGCATGGCATACATTTGCGATCAGGAACAGATCGATACGCAGCCGGCCGCATTGACGCAGCTGGCTCGTGCTGCAGACGGCAGTATGCGCGATGCACTGAGCCTGCTCGATCAGGCGGTGGCTTTTGGTAACGAAGTTCTGCGTGGCGACGATGTAGCGGAAATGCTCGGGACCATGGACTCGCAGCGGGTTTTCGCGTTGCTGGACGGACTGGTGGCCGGCGATGCCCGGGCACTGTTGCAGGAGATCCAGGTGCTGGACGAACTGGCGCCCGATTATCAAAGTATTCTAAATGAATTGTCCACACTGTTACAGCGGATCGCGGTCGTTCAGATGGCGGGGCCCGAGGTGCTGGACGAGGACGATGATACGGACAGCCTGTGCCGGCTCGCCGGCGAACTCGATGCGGAGCTGGTACAGCTTTTCTACCAGATCGTCGTTACCAGCCGCCGCGATCTCGACCTGGCGCCGGATCCGCGGCTCGGGTTTGAAATGGCTTTGTTGAGGATGCTGGCATTTCGGCCGGTCACCCACGGTGCTGCAACCGGTCTGCCCGAAAACTCCGGCAGTGGGGCGCCGCGCGCAAGGTCTGCGGCGAAACAAGCTGCCGCCGGCCCCGAGCCGACACCGCCTGCACCGGAGCCAGAGGCACGGCCGACGGAGCAGGCCGGCGAACCGGGTCCGGTCAGTTCACCGGAAGAACTCGGTGACTGGCCTTCTTTCCTCGGGAAACTGGGGCTGAAGGGGGCCGTTCGTCAACTGGCCGAACACTGCTGGCTGATATCGGCATCGCCGTTTGAACTGCGGCTCGGCCTCGATCCAGGCTGCCGGCATCTGCTGACAGACAATCTCAAAGGCCAGTTGACGGACCTGATCAAGGAGAAAATGGGCAGTGCGATTGCTGTCGGAATCGATATTCGGGAACAGGTTTCCGAAACTGTTGCATCGCGCCACGCAAAAGAAGCGGAGCAGGGGCAGCGCAAGGTCCGGGAAACGATTGAGCAGGACCCGAATATCCGGGAGCTCGTCGATCTGTTTGATGCTGAAGTCGTTCCGGAATCCATACGTCAGCCTGCAGCTACCGATGATACGAAATGAACATACCTATCAACGAGGAATTGTGAGACATGAAAGCTGATTTAGGCCAGTTAATGAAGCAGGCGCAGCGAATGCAAACGGAGATGGCGCAGGCGCAGGAGGAGTTGGCCAACCTGGAAGTTCAGGGTGAGGCCGGTGGAGGGCTGGTCAGGCTGACCATGACCTGCCGACACGAAGTCAGGGATATCCGGATCGACGATTCATTGCTGGGAGAGGACCGGAGCATGCTGGAAGATATCCTGATTGCGGCGTTCAACGATACCCTCCGGAAAATCGACAGTACTGTTCAGGAGAAGTACTCGGGCATGGCTGCCGGCGCCGGGCTGCCGGGTGGCTTCAAGCTGCCGTTTTGACCACAGACAGCAAGAACCGTTTGCCGTGAGTTTTACCCCTTTGCTGCAGCGATTGCTGGCCGCACTCAGCTGTTTACCGGGTGTGGGACAGAAAACAGCCCAGCGGATGGCGCTGCATTTGCTTGAGAAAGATCGTGACGGCGGGCGTACGCTGGTGGAGGCGCTCGACGAGGCATTAAACGGTATCGGTCTGTGCGAACGCTGCAGGATGTTTGCTGAAAATTCGGTTTGTCCTATCTGCGCCACCGAAAGGCGCGACAAAAGCATACTGTGCGTCGTCGAGACACCGGCCGATGTCATTGCCATCGAAGATTCTGCCAGCTACAGCGGTGTGTATTTTGTACTGCTGGGCCGATTGTCGCCGCTGGACGGCATAGGACCCGAGGAACTCGGAGTAGAAATTCTCGAGCACCGGCTTTCCGGCGGAGAGATCAGGGAGCTTATCCTGGCGACCAGTGCAACGGTTGAAGGCGAGGCAACGGCGGCGTTTATTGCCGGGCTGGCACACAGTCACAATGTACCGGCTACGCGTATCGCACATGGCGTACCGGTGGGCGGAGAACTCGAGTACGTGGACAGCGGGACATTGTCACGGGCGATCGGGGCGCGGACTTCTTTTGAGGGTTAGCTCTCCGGGTAGCTCCAGGTAGCTCCGGGCCGCCCTGACGCCGGCTACGCGTTGGGCGGGGATGCCTGAACAGATCTCAGCAGGCGTTTGTAGCTTTCGTAGCGGCGCATGCTGACGGTGCCGGATTCCACGGCCCGTTTTACGGCGCAGTCGGGTTCGCGCAGATGCTGGCAATCGGCGAAGCGGCATTCATCGGCCAGGGCGAGGATTTCCCGGAAACCCGCCTGGACGTGCCGGCTGTCATCGATGTGCGGGATGAAGTCCCTGACGCCCGGTGTATCGATCAGTCGGCCACCACTGGGCAGGGTGTGCATGATGGATGCCGTGGTAGTGTGAATACCCTCCGAGGTGGCGCCGGAGACCTCACCGACAGCAACCGCGGACCCGGGAACCAGTGCATTGATCAGCGATGATTTTCCGACTCCCGACTGACCCACGAGTATCGCGATCTGGCTGTCCATCGCACGGATCAGGAGGTCCAGCCCCTGGCCGGTCCTGGCCGAAACTGCCACGATGCCATAGCCGATTGCCTGGTAGTCATCGCTGCCGGTGTCGGGCTTCGACTTCATGTCCGATTTATTAAAGATCAGGATCGCTCTGCAGCCCATCAGTTCCGCTGCGCACAGGTAGCGGTCGACGATGAACAGGTCGGGTTCGGGCAACGGCGCGATTACAATCGCCATCTGCGTCAGGTTGGCGGCAAGGATTTCAGCCCGGCCATCACGGGGAGACGGGCGTTTCAGGGTGTTGTCACGTTGACAGATTTTGGTAACCAGAGCTACATCGCCATCGCCGGGTTGTGACCAGAGTACCCGGTCACCGCACACTACGCGCAGTTTGCGGCCCTTGACCATGTATGGTTTTTGCCTGCCGTCCCCGCATTCCAGCAGGCCCCGCCTGCCATGGGCGGCGACTACCAGTGCGGATTGCTCTTGTGTCCCGGTGGCCATTCTGGTTTGCTAGAATCCGTTCGCAGCGTATTTCACGCTGGCCTGTGAGATAGACAGGCTGGACATCATACAAGGCAGCGTCTATGGGCACGCATAACGAGCGACTGATCTGGATCGACCTGGAGATGACTGGGCTGGATTCACAGAATGATTCTATCATTGAGATTGCGACAATCATCACCGATGCTGCCCTGGATGTCATTGCAGAGGGCCCGGCACTTGCGATTCACCAGCCGGATACGGTGCTGGACGGAATGGACGACTGGAACACGCGTCAGCACGCCCGTTCGGGGCTGACAGAGCGGGTACGGGCCAGTTCGGTGACTGCAGCGGAGGCCGAAGCACAGACCCTGGACTTTCTTTCCAGGCACCTGGAAAAAGGAGCGTCTCCGATGTGTGGCAACAGCATCTGCCAGGATCGTCGATTCCTGGCACGTGAAATGCCGCAGTTGGAGGCCTTTTTTCACTATCGCAACCTGGATGTCAGTTCGCTGAAAATTCTCGCCGGGCTTTGGGCTCCCGCGATTCTGCAGGGGCTGAAAAAGAACTCAGAGCATCTTGCGCTGGCGGATATCAGGGATTCCATCGCGGAGCTTCGCTACTATCGTGAACACCTGCTGCGTGAGAATTTCAACGGCGAGCCCGCGTGAGTGAACAGGTAACACATTCAGGGAGCTGCCATTGCGGTGCCGTTCGTTTCGAGGTCGATGCCGGCGCAGATCTCGTGGCGCATGACTGCAATTGTTCCATCTGCCGCTTATGCGGTTATCAGCACCTGATCGTGCCGGCTGCGGATTTTCGGCTGCTGGCCGGCGACGAGGTCCTGATTACCTATCGATTCAACACGCGCACAGCCAGGCATCGATTTTGCGGTCAGTGCGGCGTCAAGGCCTTTTATACTCCCCGCTCACATCCCGACGGAGTGAGCGTCAACGTCCGCTGCCTGGATGCCTCGGGCATACGCTCCGTCACACTGGTGGCTTTCGATGGCGCGAACTGGGAACAGTCTGTCCACCGGATCAGCGACAGGGAACCGATCGGCTCAACTGATTCGTGACCCTCCTGTCTGGTGTGATAAAGTTCACGGCCCGATTTTGCAGCAGGTTTCCGAGTTTGCGAACGATGAGTAGACAGCTGAATTATATTATTGTAATCATTATGTTAGCCGGTATTCTTCAACCCGGAGTGATAGTTGCGCAGGACACCCGGCGATGGGTGTCGGACCAGTTCGAAATTACCATGCGCACCGGCAAGAGCAGTCGCCAGTCGATTGTCAGGATGCTCAAAAGCGGTACTCGCGTGGAACTGCTGGAGGTCGACAATGATGCGGGCTACAGCCTGGTGCGTACCGGAAGTGGCGCCGAGGGCTGGGTTCTGAACCGGTATCTGCTGAAATCTCCACCGGCCCGGGTGCGCTTGCCGGATCTCGAGTCAAGGCTGCAAAAAACCGAACAGGATCGGGACAAGCTTCGGCAACAGGTGCGCAGCCTGCAGCAGGAACGCCAGGAACTCCAGAACCAGGTTGAGCGTCTGGACGGTTCCAGCCAGGATTTGCAGCAGCAGTTGAACGAAATTCGCCAGCTGTCGGCCGGTGCGATCCAGATCGCCGATCAGAACAAGCGTCTGAAGCAGCAATCAATCGAGACTGAACGCATGCTGGAGGAGCTCAAGGCGGAAAATGCGCGACTTGGCAGTCGTTCGGATCAGCGCTGGTTTCTTGCCGGGGCCGGCTCGGTGATCGTCGGAATGATCATCGGGTTGATCATTCCCCGTATTCGGTGGCGACGAAAATCCAAGTGGGGCGATTTATAGCCTGAGCGGCGGCCCGTCACCACCACCCTGTTGCAGGAGTGCTAGACGGATTCTCCGGCCAGGAACAGCCAGGTCTCGACCACCGAATCCGGATTCAGTGAGATGCTGTCGATCCCCTGTTCCACGAGCCACAGTGCCAGGTCGGGGTGATCCGATGGCCCCTGGCCGCAGATCCCGATATATTTTCCGGCTTTGCGACAGGCCTGAATGGCCATGGTGAGCATCGCTTTTACTGCCTCGTCGCGTTCATCGAACAGATAGGCAACCAGGCCGGAATCCCGGTCCAGGCCCAGCGTCAGCTGGGTCATATCGTTCGACCCGATCGACATGCCGTCGAAGTATTCGAGATACTGATCCGCGAGCAGGGCGTTGGTCGGCAACTCGCACATCATGATGACTTTCAGTCCGTCTTCACCGCGCTGCAGGCCGTTTTCAGCCAGCAGCTCGATCACGGAGCGGGCTTCGGCAACGCTGCGAACGAATGGCACCATGATCTGAACATTGGTGAGGCCCATCTCTTCCCGGACATACTTCAGGGCGCGGCACTCCAGTTCGAAACAGGGCCTGAAAGAGGGATCTACATATCGGGATGCCCCCCTGAAACCCAGCATCGGGTTTTCCTCTTCGGGCTCGTAGGCCTCGCCACCGATCAGGTTGGCGTATTCGTTGGATTTGAAATCCGACAGGCGGACGATCACCGGTTGCGGTGTGAAGGCAGCGGCAATGGTGGCGATGCCTTCCGCCAGCTTGGACACGAAAAATTCGACCGGATCGGGATACCCGGCGATCTGCTCCCGGATGATGTTTTTCAGGTCCGGTCTCAGGCTGTCGAATTCGAGCAGGGCTTTGGGATGAACGCCGATCATGCGATTGATGATGAATTCCAGCCGGGCCAGTCCGACCCCGCAGTTGGGGACGCCGGAAAAATCGAAGGCACGGTCCGGATTGGCGACGTTCAGCATGATCTTGACCGGAATATCCGGCAGGCTGTCCAGCTCGATCTGCTGCTGCTCGAAGTCCAGGCGGCCTTCGTAGACAATGCCTTCGTCACCTTCGGCGCACGATACGGTGACTTCGGCTCCGTCGATAATTTTCTCCGTGGCGTCTCCGCAGCCGACGACGGCCGGCACACCCATTTCCCGTGCGAGGATCGCCGCGTGACAGGTGCGCCCGCCACGGTTGGTGACGATGGCCGAAGCCCGGTTCATTACCGGTTCCCAGTCAGGATCGGTCATGTCCGCTACCAGTACGTCTCCGTCATGGATGCGAGTCATTTCAGCGACACTGCGGATCACCTTTGCCGTTCCGGTACCGATTCGCTGGCCGATGCTGCGGCCCTGGGTGATGATCTTGGAGCGGCTTTTGAGGTGAAATCTCTGGATGGTCTGGCCGCTGTGGCTGACCACGGTTTCCGGCCGGGCCTGAAGCAGATAAAGCAGTCCGTCGCTGCCGTCCTTTCCCCAGTCGATATCCATCGGGCGGCCGTAGTGATCCTCGATGATCACTGCATAGCGGGCCAGGGTCTCGACTTCCTCGTTACTCAGGCAAAACGCCATCGAATCGGCCGGGTCTACCTCGACCGTGCTGACCGTCTGACCGGGCTCGGACTGATCGCTGAAAATCATTTTGATGGCTTTGCTGCCGAGGTTCTTGCGCAGCAGTGCCTTGTTGCCGTTTCGCAGGGCAGGCTTGGAGACGTAAAATTCATCGGGATTCACGGCGCCCTGGACGACTGTTTCCCCGAGTCCCCAGGAGGCGGTGACGAATACCAGGTCGCGAAAGCCGGATTCGGTATCCAGCGTGAACATGACCCCGCTGCAGGCGAGGTCACTGCGTACCATGTACTGCACCCCTACAGACAGGGAGACCAGGTCATGATCGAATCCCTTGTGTACGCGGTAGGCAATGGCGCGATCGTTGTA
>JAJRXW010000265.1 GCA_024276095.1 Gammaproteobacteria bacterium | reverse complement strand
CAGTTGCTTGTCGCCCTTCATCACCAGCAGCGATCCGTTGACCACAGCATTTTCACTGGCGTTGCGGTCGATCCAGGCAGAGGCCAGATAGGTCACCCCCTGATTTTCCACCGAAACCTCGTCCCAGACGCTGCTGCCGACCCCGTTCCAGGGGCGCATCCCGGCCTGCCGGACGGTATGCAGCACGACCAGTTCGGGGTTCTGACCGGGACGTCCGAAGCGATAGCGCACGGTATCGCCGTAGATGTCGAATTTCACCGCCTTCTTGCCGTTCTGGAAGGTGCAGGCAAACAGATCGCTGGCCGGCGTGCTTTGGGCCATCGCGACAGAGGGGAACAGGGCAAGGAGGATGAGGGCTAGGCGCATGGGCGAGGCTCCGGTGTTTCAATTGGTCCTGACATTCAGGGGCGGTGGTGCCGTGCTGTCAAATGCAAAATGGCCGGCGCTCGCGGGCTAGTAGCGATAGCGGCACTGGATGATCACCAATGCGTCGCCGTCGACCTTATAGACCAGGCGGTGTTCACGGCTGATCCGGCGCGACCAATAGCCGGAAAGATCGCCCTTCAGGGGCTCGGGCTTGCCGGTGCCGTCAAAGGGGTGGCGCTGGCATTCCTTGATCAATGCGCTGATCTTGCGAAGGATGGGTCGGTCATTGGGCTGCCCGTAAAGATAGTCTTCCCAGGCCCTTGCCGAGAAGTTGACATTCATTCCTTACCCATCGCGTCAAGTTCTTCGATGGTCTTGTGCACCAGATCACCACGTTCCACCTGCGCGATCGACTCGTGCAAGGCGGCCCGGTTGGCCGGGCTGGCCAGCAGATAGGCGGTTTCGTCCATCGCCTCGTAGTCTTCCAAAGAGATGACGTTGACCGGTTTGCCTTTGGCACGGGTCACCATCAGCGGTTCGTGGTCGTCGTTCACCTGATCCATCATGGCGGACAGATTGGCGCGCAGGTCGGTGGAGGAGGTGTGTTTCATGCATAAATGCGTACGAGAATGCGTACATTGCATCAAGCCCAGGCCCCCTCTAGCGACCGTTCCCGCCTCGCTTTCCAAAAAGAGGATCAAGTTCGTTCGCTACTGTATCTTCAAGTAGTTGCAACGAAGCGCGAGCCAACCCGTCAAATCCACGAACAAAAACATCCGCGCTCCAATCTGCATTATCTTCAAACCAAGTCGCAAGTTTTAGAGCTGAGGTATTGCGAGGCAAATCACCCACATGCTGTCTCAGTCGGCTGGAAATATTTGTGATACTGGAACCAACATACATAGTGCGGCCGAAAGCGCGTCCGGCCCGATTAATAACTTTGGGCAAGGATGTTCGCCCGCGCTCCTTGGCCCGCACCAACTCGTCGCAGACAACCTCGGGCTCGCCTCTGGAAAGTTGGAAAATGTAGAGAAACACCCGGTCCTGTTGACGCGGAATAACTGTAAAATCCGTTCCCCGGTTGACCGCATTGTAACGGGCTTCCCACGCGGGTTCGGCATTAGCCGCTCTGTCAATCTCACGGCGCAGTTCAGCAAATCTCGGTTCAAGGTTATTAGGCCAAACCACGCTACTGATCCAGGAACGACCGCAACTTCCGCGACCGGCTAGGATGCTTCAACTTCCGCAACGCCTTGGCCTCGATCTGCCTGATCCGCTCTCGTGTCACGCTGAACTGCTGACCGACCTCTTCCAGCGTGTGATCGGTGTTCATGCCGATGCCGAACCGCATCCGCAGCACCCGTTCCTCGCGCGGCGTCAGCGAGGCCAGAACCCGCGTCGTGGTTTCCTTCAGGTTCTCCTGAATCGCCGACTCCAGCGGCAGCACCGCGTTCTTGTCCTCGATGAAATCGCCGAGTTGGCTATCCTCTTCGTCGCCAATCGGGGTTTCCAGCGAAATCGGTTCCTTGGCGATCTTCATCACCTTGCGGACCTTTTCCAGCGGCATCTGCAGCTTTTCGGCCAGTTCCTCTGGCGTCGGTTCGCGGCCGATTTCATGCAGCATCTGGCGCCCGGTGCGCACCCGCTTGTTGATGGTCTCGATCATGTGCACCGGGATGCGGATGGTGCGGGCCTGATCGGCGATGCTCCGGGTAATCGCCTGCCTGATCCACCAGGTCGCGTAGGTCGAGAATTTATAGCCGCGGCGGTATTCGAACTTGTCCACCGCCTTCATCAACCCGATGTTGCCTTCCTGAATGAGATCAAGGAATTGCAGGCCCCGGTTGGTGTATTTCTTGGCAATCGAGATCACCAGCCGCAGGTTGGCCTCGACCATTTCCTT
>JAJRXW010000264.1 GCA_024276095.1 Gammaproteobacteria bacterium | reverse complement strand
CCCCTGCTGGGCGGAAACGGAAAACGATGACAGACGAAAAGGATTTTCATTGCATGGCCACCGGTGCAACCCGCTCGGCAAGCTCGGTACCGATATCGTCCGCCGACTGTCCGTCCAGATAGATACGGCACCAGATCTCCAGATTCAGCAGGCATTGCAGATGGTCGCTGTAGTCTTCTTTCCCGGCCTGATGCAGGGCAATCGTTCTGGCAACCACATCGGGTTCGAACAGGCCGCGGCGCTCGATGGCCTCCCGGCCCAGCATGACCTGAACCAGCGGCTGCAGTTCCTTCTTCAGCCAGGCGCCCATGGGAGCACCGAACCCGCGCTTTTGCCGGTTGAGAATATTGTCCGGCAGCACGCCGGCGAGCGTTTCCTTCAGCACATGCTTCAATCTGCGGCCCTGAATCTTGTGCGATGAGGGTATCCGCGCTGCAAGATCAAGCAGCCTGTTTCCCAGCAGCGGGACCCGGCATTCAATCGATGCAGCCATCGTCATCCTGTCCGTCAGCATCAGTATGTCATCCGGAAGCTGCGTCTCCATGTCGATCTGCATCAAACCGTTTACCCAGTCCCCGGTATCCAGCCGCGCAAAAGCATCGTCGAGGCTGCTTCGCTGCAGGCCGGACGGTAGACTCACAATTTCCCGGCGCTGCGCTTCGTCAAAAAGCTGGAGATAGGAGGCGTACTGCTGCAATGGCGGCAAATCGGAACTCAGAATAAACTGCCGGGCATAGCGAAGCAGATTGGATACCGGACCATGCCGGTCGCTGGGCAGCAACCTGGCACCGGGAATCAACAGCTTGCGGCGCAACCAGCCCGGCAGGCGGCTGAACATTCTTGTGTAGTAAGCACCCAGATAGCGCCGGTATCCGCCAAACAGCTCATCGCCACCTGCACCCGACAAAATCACGGTCACGTCCTGGCGGGCAAACTCGGCCACCAGAAATGTCGTCATCAACGCAGAATCGGCAACGGGCTCATCCATATGCCAGATCAGCTTCGGCAACAGGCGGGCAACATCCGGCCGGACAACGATTTCCCGGTGATCTGTGCCGAACAGCTCCGACACCTGCCGCGCATAGGGCAGTTCATTGTAATAACTCCCCGCAGCCCCGGTATCGAATCCGATTGAATAGGTCTTGACCGGTCGGGAGCTGTTGGCGGCCATCAATGCAACGACTGCGCTGGAATCGATACCCCCGCTGAGAAACGCCCCCAGCGGAACATCCGAGACCATTTGAGCGACGACAGACTGCTCCAGTTCCTCCCGCAGCAGGTCCTGGCACTCCGCGATACTTGCAATCCTTGCGGAATCTTCGACCCGATAACGCCAGTAGGTATGCTCGGAAATCTCGCCCTTTTCGCAGATCAGGATCTGCGCCGGCAAAAGCTTCCTGATACCGCGAAAAATGGTCCGGGAGCCGCCTACATAGCCAAGATACAGGAGCTCATCCAGACCTTCGTGGTCCATCTCGGCAGTGATATCGCCCACCGCGAGGATCGACTTCGCCTCCGAGGCGAATACCAGCCGGTTGCTGTCCACGTAAAAATATAACGGCTTGATACCGATCCGGTCGCGGCCCAGCACCAGCCTGTCATGTCGCGCATCCCAGATGGCAAAACCGAACATGCCATCGAGCCGGTCGACAAAATCAATCCCGTACTCCATGTAGAGGTGTACGATCACTTCGCTGTCGCTGCCGGTCGAAAACCGGTAGCCCAGTTTTTCCAGGTCTGCGCGCAGTTCCCGGAAATTGTATATTTCCCCGTTACAAACCACCTGGACCGCGCCATCGCCGCCCGACAACGGCTGGTGCCCGCCGGCCACATCGATAATGGAAAGGCGGCGCATGCCCAAAGCCACCTGCTCGGAGCAGAAACTGCCGGAATCGTCAGGACCGCGATGGATCGTCAGGTCTCCCATCCTGTGCAGAGACTTCAGATCCGGTCGATACCCCGGGCGCCGGGAAACGATTCCATGAATTCCGCACATATATCGTTACTCAAATACCGGCAGATAACATTCGCCGGACAAACCTCAGGCGGCAACGGTGCCTTGCAGGACCTGCCGGTTGAATGACTCGAAAATCAGCAGCGCCCATAAAATCGAGCTGAAATCCCGAACACCCGACTGATGCTGGGAAATCAGCTGACCGATATACTCCATCTGAAACAGACCGGTATCGGGCAAAGACCCGTGCAACAGCCGTTTCCGAACATGGTCACGAAGATCGGTGCGGAACCATTTGCCGATAGGAACCGCAAAACCCATTTTTCGCCGATAGAGAATATCGTCGGGGACCTCCGGCGCCAGCGCCTTTTTCAGTACGTACTTGCCCTCTTTATTTTTCATTTTCAGTTCCCGCGGCAATCTTGCCGCCCATTCGATGAGCTTGTGATCGAGCAAGGGGACCCGCACCTCCAGAGAATTGGCCATACTCGCGCGGTCTACTTTGGTCAGGATATCGCCGACAAGATAGGTCTTCATATCCAGATACTGCACGACTGCGAGAGGATCCGCCCCTTCCACGGCTTTTGCATGGCCGGCAAACAGTTCCTGCGCTGCATATCCCTGCAGGTCGGCGCGCAGACCGGGGGAGAACAGACTGTGGCGCATTTCATCGGTGGACTGCGACACGCTGTGGAAGTAGGCCTCGGTATCGTCTTTCCCGATGGCCTGGAACGTTGTCTTGGCACGGAATACCTGCGGCGCCCAGTCCGCTTTCGGATAGTACCGGCCAAGAAACGAGAACAGCGGTCGTCTGACCATGTCCGGCAATAACCGTCGGAACGGTTCTTCCAGCATATGCCACCGGTACCTGCGATAGCCTGCGAAGACCTCATCGCCGCCGTCACCGGAAAGTGCAACCTTGACGTGTTTACGGGCCAGCTCGCACACCTTGTAGGTAGGCAGGGCAGAACTGTCGGCAAACGGCTCGTCGTAGATCAGTGCGAGCCTGTCGAGCAGGCTGATATCGTTCGGGTCGACCTGCTCGACGAAGTGATTGGTAGACAGGCGCTGCGCCATGCTTTCCGCATATGCCGATTCATTGAATTTCGGGTCGCCGAAAGATATCGAGCAGGTATTGACGGGCTGCGACGATGACTTTGCCATCATCGCGACAACGCCGCTGGAGTCAACGCCACCGGACAAAAAAGCGCCTACCGGGACATCCGCCACCATGCGCATCCTGACCACATCTTCAAGGGTCTCGCGCAGCGCATCGACAGCATCGTGTTCTGTGATTGAATCCGTCGACGAAAAGTCGACGTTCCAGTACGGCACCGGCTTCGGAACACCCTGCCCGCGTTCGATACTCAGACTGCAGCCACTCGGAAGCTTCCTGACCGAACTCAGGATCGATCTTGGCTCCGGAACATAGCCCAGCGCAAAGTACTCCTCAATCGCCTGCGGGCAAACCCGCCGCTCCAGATCCGGATGCTTCAACAGTGCTTTCATTTCCGATGAAAAAATCACCTGGCCATTGGGCAGCGCTGCATAGTACAGCGGCTTGATCCCCAGCCTGTCGCGTGCCAGGAAAAGCACCTGCTGCTTTCGGTCCCAGATCGCAAATGCAAACATTCCACGGAATTCCCGGACACAGTCAGCACCCCACTGTTCCCATGCATGCACGACGACTTCGGTATCCGTACGGGTCTGAAACGTATGTCCGGCCTTTTCAAGCCGCTCACGCAGCGACTGGAAATTATAAATCTCACCGTTATAAACAACGACAACCGATCTGTCTTCGTTGTAGAGAGGCTGCTTTCCTGCGGCCAGGTCGATAATCGAAAGTCGTTTATGGCCAAGACCGACACCCGGCTCCAGGTGCAAACCGCTGTCATCGGGTCCCCGATGATGCTGCGCCTCATTCATGGCATGCAATAAAGCCTCGCTGATTTCGCGCTGCTCTCTTACGTCGACAATCCCTGTTATTCCACACATAGCCTGTCAGTTTTCATTTGCAGTTTGCCGCAGTCAGCCCTGAATAGACTTCGCGGTAGTGTCCTACCATGCCATCCAGGCTGAACTCTTCCTCCGCTCGTTTCCGGGCTGCCCGGCCATGAGCCTCGACCAGATCGCGGTGCTGCAGATACTCCGCCAGCTTTTCCGCCATGGCCTCGGGGTCCTGCGCCGGGACCAGGAAACCTGTCCTGCCCTGCACAACCAGCGCTCCATTGTCACCTACTTCCGTCGCAATCACCGGCAAGCCGGCTGCCATTGCCTCAAGAATCGTATTTGAGACGCCCTCTGCCAGCGAAGGCAGAACGAACACATCGAACCCTTTCAGCACGTCCGGAATGTCGTCACGCGCACCTGCGAAGCTGCTGCATGACTGTAATCCCTGCTCGCACAGCCAGCCGGCCAGCTGCTCGCGCATCGAGCCATCGCCAACCAGCACCAAATGCAGTTGTCGGTCCGATTTCCCGGCCAGAATGCCAAACGCCCTGACCAACGTCATATGATCCTTGACCTGCTCCAGACGGCCAACAGACCCGATCACAAATTGTGCATTTTCTTTCGTTATATCCTGCGGTTGGAAACAATCGACATCGACACCGTTGCATATCCGGGACAACCGCTCCGGAGGTATATCGATCTCCTTTACCAGGTACTCCTCCAGTTGCCGGGAAACGACGATGTAATGATGAACGACGAATCGGAACAGCCTTCTCAGCAGCCTGTAGCGCCTGTTCGTACCGTGCAAATCGTATACATCCCAGCCATGCTCGCTGTGGATACGAACCGGTACACGGGCGAGAAAACCGGCCAGCTGGGTCTCGAGACAGGCAAGGTTCCTGGTATGAAGAATGTCGAATTTCTCTCTGCGGAGAATCTTCCAGATTCTGAACAGGTAGCCCGGGCTGTTGCCGGGTTTCTTGTGCAGAGCGACGACTTTTACAGCCGGCTTGAGACGGCGCTGAAAATCGGAACAATCCGTCAGTGCGATAATGGTATGGGAGAATTCGTGTTGCGGAAGGCGATTGATCAGGTTGACCAGCCCGTTTTCAAGACCTCCATAGTCCAGCCTGTTAACGACATGCACAATATTGATTCTGTCTGCCATCGGTCCGGATCAGGCCGCTTTCGCCGGGCGTGCAAGCTGATACATCAGAGTATGCCCGCATAGACGCTGGCCATCGTATTCCACCGGAAGTCGCGGGCCAGATGAACCAGCTTGCTTTCGAACCTGTCGAGACTGACATAGTGACGAAAGCGGGTTCGGAAATCTATTCCATCGACCCGTGGCTGGTTCGGGTCTATCTCCCAGGGGTGGAAATAAAATACGGCGGGTTTCCTGT
>JAJRXW010000263.1 GCA_024276095.1 Gammaproteobacteria bacterium | reverse complement strand
GTCATCACCACCGTGTGGGTCGGTGTGTTCGTCGTTGCGTTTTTCAACCTGCGTCTCGGCTGGGTTTTATCCGGCCTGGTGGTCCCGGGCTATCTCGTTCCGCTGCTGATCGTGAAGCCATGGGCCGTTGCGGTCATCCTGCTGGAAAGCGCGGTCACCTACTTCCTGGCCTGGTTTTTCTCGGAATATCTTTCCAGGGCGGGCCTGTGGGCCAGCCTGTTCGGCCGGGACCGGTTCTTCGCCATCGTACTGTTCAGTATCGTGGTACGGCTGGTCTTCGACGGCTGGCTGCTGCCGGACATCGGGCTGTGGATGAACCAGGAACTGAACCTGGTTTTCGACTACCGGAACAATCTGCACAGCTTCGGTCTGGTCATCATCGCACTGATGGCGAATCTGTACTGGAAAACCGGCTTTCTCAGGGCCATGGTGCCGCTGTTCGTGACCGTGGGCGTCACTTTCCTCATCGTGCGCTTCGGGCTGATGGAATACACCAATTTCACCATCAGCAATCTCAGCTACATGTACGAGGACATTGCAGCCTCGATACTGGCCAGCCCCAAGGCCTACCTGATCCTGCTGGTCGTTGCGTTTATCGCGTCACGGATGAACCTGCTCTATGGCTGGGATTTCAGCGGCATCCTGATTCCTTCGCTGCTTGCGCTGCAGTGGTACCAGCCGGGAAAACTCGTCACTTCGTTCGCGGAAGCCTTCGTGATCCTGCTGGTGGCTCACTGGCTGTTGCAGACGCGGTTGTTTCGCAATTCCAATATCGAGGGCGCCAGGAAACTGCTGCTGTTTTTCAATATCGGCTTTGCATACAAGATCATCCTTGGCTACCTGCTGCTGTACTTCATGCCCGAAGCCAAGATAACCGACAGCTATGCGTTCGGTTACCTGCTGTCGACACTGATGGCCGTCAAGATGCACGACAAGGACATCGCCGCGCGATTCACCCGGGCAACTTTGCAGGTTTCATTCGTCGGCGTGGTGATTGCCAGCCTGATCGGATTTTCACTCACGCTGATTCCGCTGCAAAGATTGTGGTCGGTAGCCGTGCCCTCCGATATCCAGCCGGTGGGCGAAGTATCTTCCGGCCGGGCCCTGACTGCGCAGATCCGCGATGACAAGGTACTTCTCTACCAGGCCCAGGAAGCAGGACGAATTCCGCTCGCCCTGACCACCGAACTGGAAAGGTTTTCCGGGGCACTGGACGCGCTCGATAACTACCTCGAAACGGGCGACAAACAGCAGCGCGGCATGGCAGCCGGGCTGTTGAACGAGATTGGCTACCAGATGCTGGAACTGGAAGGCCGGTATCTTTACCTGCGTGAACGCCCGCCGGTGCGGGGCTGGGGCCTGTATGTCCTGGACATGCAGTCGGACCAGGGCCTGGTGGTGGAAGTACCGCTGCCGCTGAACGAGCGGGGTTCCTTTGAAGCGGGCGTGGCGCTGTTTTCGATCCTGAAAGGGCGGGGCCTTGCCATCGGCGGCGCAAAACGGGATGCCAACCCGGACGGTTCTGCGGATGTGCTGTTGAATCGCCAGACGTTGTTTCAGGTTTTTCACCGCAGCGTCGCGCAGCGTGACGCCGTACAGATCAGGCGGTACAACAGTGAAATTGCCCGGTCGATTGCAGGTATTCGACGCACACCGCAGGACATTGCACTGAAGGAGCCGGCTACTTCATTGTGGATTCAGCGACAATTACCTGCCGGACTGGACCTGGTGCTGCTCAAGGACGTCGTCGATACGGTTTCGGTGGAATGGAAGAGTCTTCCGCTGCCCAATCGACAACGCGAGTCCTCGAAAGGCGGGTTTGCAGAGCTGATTCTAAACCAGGACGGCATCCGCAAACTTCGCGCCCGCTCCACGACAGCGCAGTCGAGGCCACAGCAACAGGTATCGGAGCAGCGAATTGACGGCTTTCTTTCCGAATGGCTGTTAAGCGGCAAAGGCAATATTGCCAGGCGGGGCAGCAACGCCTATGTCACACCACGGCTCGATGAACTGCTGTACTTCGACGAAGAGATCGTCACGCCGCTGCTGTCGGTAGCGAGATCGGGGCCATCCGCAGACACCCCTGAGGATCAGATCGCGGCAGAGCTTGCGGCGGTCCAGAATGCCGCGCTGGCCTTCAACTACCGGATATCCCGTTATCGACACAAGCTGACCGGGCAGGAATACCTGATCCTGTTCGAGGCCGACGATGCCGATCCACGCCGCTACTGGGGAACCTATGTGTTTCGCCTGGGCCCGGCGAACGGCTTCCTGGTACAGGTGCCCCGCCCGCTCTATGAAATCAACAGTTTCGAATACGGCGTATCGCTGTTCGAACGCATGAAAGCACAGGCGCTCATGGTCGCCGGTGCGGACCCGGGCGCCAATCTCGACGGCAGTGCGGACCTGGTCAGAACCGAGAATCTGCGCAGCCTGTTCAGCTCGATCAGCCAGGCGGTTTTGCGTGAGGCGGGCGACAGCCCCATGCTGGTCATCCACAGCCGGGCGCGCGGTTACCGGCCGGATCTGCCGCAGATGCAGGCCGATGCGCTGATTTCGGTAGCGGGCGATGTCGGTGACACACCCCTCTCGTCGCCGCTGATTCGCCGCCTGGTCACGGTACTCGCAGAAGATGGCCTGAGTTATGAACTGGTTGACGGGCGCCGTTCGACAGCCGGGTATGAAGTCGACAATATTCCCCAGTCCCAATACCTGCCGGCTGCACACAACAAACTGTTCAGCGCCATATGGCTCTCTCCACAGGCGAGAATGAGCTACCGGCAACAGGACAGCGTGCGCCAGGAAGCGCTGCGTTTCAGTTCACTCGGCGTGGAAACGACCGAATACGACCTCGGTGACTATGTGGTACGTCAACGGGCCGCCGGTCCGGCCGGTACTTTACCGGCAGACCTGCGCGATGCCGTGCGGCGCTATCAGCACAACTCGGACATCGTGACGCTGGCACGCATACGCGAGCACTGGCCCGACTATCGGCTGGCGCGGGTAATCGACCGGGATTCCAGGCAAAGTTTTCTTGCGCTGTTCGACAGCCATGCCCGGTTACAGCTGGTCGCCAACCTGAACCCGCGTAACCGGGACGCGGTGGTGAACATCAGCCGGCGGGAGCCCGAAACGGAACTGGTGCGGCGTTTCATCGAAACGCGCTCGGCATTGCTTGAGTTCGGGGACCCGCAATGAGAACGCTGGGACGCATGGTTCTGCTCCTGATGATCGCCCTGGCCCTGCTGGCGCTGGGCAACCGGGTATGGAATTCGCTGCGCTGGAGTGAGCTGGCGGCGGTTCTGGGCATGCGGATCGAATCGGCCGTGCCCAGTTCCGCCTATCTTCCGGTCAACGGCGGTTGGCTGGAATTTACCTTGAGCGGCACAGGCCATGCCCTGCGCGTTCGCAGCAATGCAGTCGTTGACGCACACTCCGAATACGCGCCTGAAACAGAGTGGTGGTACGCATTCGAATACCGGCTGCTTGATTCGGACGGACAGCTGTTGCGCGACGGTATCTATCATCACCGCACCCGGCTGACCCATTTCCGGAATCCCGATACCGGTCGCCCGGAAAGCAAGAATATCCTGCTGGACCCCGATGTCAGTCCAACCGATGGAAGAAGCATGGTGATCTACTTCGGTGCCGGAGATTCGCCCGCCCGGGTGCAGATCCGGCCGGCATTCAAGGATCCTGAGCTGCGCTCCCTGATGTTCAGGGTCTACGAGCAGATTCCCAATCCGAAGCACCAGGTCGGGTACCTGTGGCAGCGCCTCGGCCAGAGCAAGAAGGCACGCCTGGCGCGGGGATCAGTATACGGCCTGGACCTTCTTGTTGAACAGGAGAAGCAGAATCTGCTCCGCTATGACTGGAAGGCGGTGGGACCACTCGGCGTAGAGCACGAACAGTATGACCTGACCAGGTTGTATATCGCCCAGGGACTCGGCGGAGAAAGCCTGGAAGAAAACCCGATCCCCTACGGTTTGTACTGCGATCGTATCGTCAGGGGCATGATTCCGCTTCCGGAAGGCAACTGGGACGTGACACTGGAAGTCGTATATGCCGATCAGCGCAGCAACGCGGAACCGGAAATGACCGTTCGCTGGTACGGGCAGGGTATTACCCAGAGATGGCAAACGCGTGTGCCTTCCGGCACCGGCACTTACCGGCTGGGAAAGAGATTCAACGGCGGCCTGCTGGAAATCGCGGCGCCCGCACC
>JAJRXW010000262.1 GCA_024276095.1 Gammaproteobacteria bacterium | reverse complement strand
GGGGGGTGGGGCGTCTCTTGTTCCGGGACTGTGTCCCGCATGGACGCGGGACGCAAGCCCCCATGGATGGGTTCACGGCGGGTCCCGGAACAAGAGACGCCCCACCCCCCCACGGGTGCCCCCCCATGCCAGCGGTTTGGGCCCGGGTCCGCCTGAAACCCGATCCGACTGCCGGTTACCTGCCTGCCATTTTTCAATGAACTGCCAGCCTGTGTGATAATCCCGGCCTGCACATACTTATCGGGATTCCGTACCTTATGCGTCGAACCAAGATCATTGCCACTCTGGGTCCTGCGACCGATGATCCCGCTGTTCTGACCAGGCTGATTCATGCCGGTGCCGATGTGGTGCGGATCAATTTTTCCCACGGTTCATCGGATGACCATCGGCGGCAGGCCGAACTGGTTCGCCGTATTTCTCGCGACTGCGGCAAACACATAGCGATTCTCGGTGACCTGCAGGGGCCAAAAATCCGGATACGGCGATTCAGGGATGGTCCGGTGACACTGGCGGAAGGCCAGGCTTTTTTCCTCGATGCGGATTTCGACTCCGAGGGTGGAACCGGCGAGGGCGTCAGTGTTGCCTATGACCGGCTGCCAGACGATGTGGCGCCGGGAGATGTTCTGTTGCTCGATGACGGACAGATCGTCCTCGATGTCGATCGTATCGAGGGAACCCGGATTCATTGCCTGGTTGCGGTCGGCGGGGAGCTTGGCGCGAACAAAGGCATCAACCGCAAGGGCGGCGGTCTGTCGGCGCCGGCGCTCACTGAAAAAGATCTCGAGGATATCCGGTTTGCGGTCAAGTTCGAATTCGACTGGCTGGCGGTCTCATTCGTGCAATCGGCTCAGGATGTCGAAACGGCCCGGGAGCATATAAAAAAGGCCGGCGGCGAATGTCATATCGTTGCAAAAATCGAGCGGGCCGAAGCGATCGACAACCTCGAGTCGATTATTGCAGCCAGCGATGCGGTCATGGTGGCGCGCGGCGACCTGGGTGTCGAAATGGGCTACGCTGGTTTGACCGGGCTGCAGAAACGCATCATCAGGCGTACCCGCTCGGGCCACAAGGTCGCCATTACCGCCACCCAGATGATGGAATCCATGATCCACAGCCAGTTTCCCACGCGGGCAGAAGTGTCTGATGTTGCCAATGCCGTCATGGACGGCACGGATGCGGTGATGTTGTCAGCCGAGACCGCGGTCGGTGAATATCCTGTCAAAGCCGTCGCGGCAATGGCGGAAGTCTGTCTCGAGGCGGAAACCTATCATGCCAGCTCCTCGCGCCGCTCACGTCACCGGATGGATGACCGGTTCGAGCATGTGGATGAGGCGATTGCCATGGCGGTGATGTATACCGCCAATCACCTCGACGTCAAGGCGATTATTGCGTTGACCGAGTCCGGTTCCACGGCGCTGTGGATGTCGCGTATTCGATCGGATATTCCGATTTTTGCCTTCACGCGGCACGAGAGTACCCGCTGCAGGGTTGCGTTGTACCGTGGCGTTTATCCCGTCGAGTTCGATATCACACACACCGAGGCCAATCATGCCTATACCGATATATTTCAGGCACTGCTCGATATGGGACAGGTCGACGAAGGCGACCTTGTGATTCTGACCAGTGGCGATCGAACCGGAGTATCGGGAAGAACCAACGGAATGAAGATTCTCCAGGTGACGAATGAGTCATAGCGAATGAGTTCCCGTCTTCCGGGGCCATTCGCCCGCTTCATGAAGGCCGCCTCCAAGGTCGAGGCAAACGAGATCAAGGCAGTCCTCCTGTCTTTCCTGTTTGTGCTCACGCTGATGGCGGCCTATTACATTCTCCGGCCGATACGTGACGCAATGTCCAGCGACTGGACCGATGCGGAGCTTTCCACGCTCTGGACCCTGACGTTCCTGTTCAGCACGATTGTGGTCACGATTTACGGTGCTGCTGTGGCCCGGGTAAAGGTGGGGAAATTCCTGCCTGCCGTCTATCTGCTTTTCTCGCTGTCATTCGTCGGGTTTTACGGCCTTGTTACGACGGCACCCGATACGGCGTGGCTGAATGAATCGTTCTATGTCTGGATCAGCGTATTCAGCCTGTTCCAGGTGTCGGTATTCTGGTCATTCATGGCGGACATCTATTCCAAGCAGCAGGCCCTGCGCGTATTCGGGTTCATCGCTTAGGGCAGCAGCATCGGGGCAATCCTGGGCCCGGCTCTGGCCTTTTTTCTGGTCGATCTGGTCGGCCAGTCGAATCTGATGTTGCTGACGGCGGTGCTGTTGCTGGTGCCGGCCATCGTGGTCCCGGTACTTGAAAAAAGTAAACAGCAGGTACAGCAGGATATGGCAGGCGCTGTAGCAGTCACTCCTCCAAAGGCGATCGGAGGAAACCCCTTCGCCGGCTTCTCGCTGCTGCTCAAAAGCCCGTATTTGCTCAGTATAGCTGTGTTCATTTTTCTCTATACCGCCATCAGTTCGTTTGTCTATTTCGAGCTCAAGAACCTGCTGGTCGATTTCGATTCGGATATGCGTATCAAGATATGGGCCGGCATGGATCTGGCGGTCAATATGCTGGCGATCGGGACAGGTATGTTTTTTACCGGAAGGCTGGCAAATCGTTTCGGTCTGGTCGTGACCCTGGCGCTGATACCGATTGTCATCGCTGCGGGACTGCTCGTTGTTGCGATGGCTCCGATCATCTGGGTGGTGGTCGGGCTGCAGGTCATTCGCCGGGCCGGCAACTATGCGATCACCCGGCCCGGCAGGGAAATGCTGTTTACCCATGTCGATCGTGAGACCCGCTTCAAGGCGAAAAGCGTGATTGATGTTGTAGTGTATCGTGGCGGTGACACGCTGCACGCGTGGGCGTTCACCGGGCTGACTCAGGGTTTGGGCCTGAGCCTGGGCGCGGTTGCGGCAGTCGGTGCCGGTATTGCGGCCGTATGGGCCGGTGTGGGCATTCTGCTAGGCAGAATGTTTCATCGCAGTCATGGAGAGCAGAAAACGGATCAACAGTGAAGTTCTGGAAGCCGAAAAAGCAAAGCTGGGACCGCAAGATCGGTCTGGTGCTGCCGGGTGGCGGCGCGCGCGGCGCTTACCAGGTGGGCGTGCTCAAGGCGATCGCCGAGATTTTGCCCAGGCGCGCACCGAACCCTTTCGCAGTGATCAGCGGTACTTCCGCCGGGGCAGTCAGCTCTGCCGTGCTGGCCAGCAGGGCGCGCCTGTTTCGTTATGCTGTCGCCGACCTGGAGCGGGTCTGGGGGGGCTTTCATTCGCATCACGTATTCCGGTCCGACGCCTGGACGATGCTCAGGACCGGCTCTCATTGGGTGGCTGCACTGGCGCTGGGCGGGCTGGGCGTACGGGCGCCGAGATCCATGCTGGACAATCAGCCCTTGCGGGAACTCCTGAAACGCAACATCCACTTCGATGCAATCCAGGAGTCGATCGACAAGGGCTATCTGGATGCACTTGCGATTACAGCGGCTGGCTACGGATCGGCACGTTCCATTTCTTTTTACCAGGGACGCGAAGAGCTGCAGCCCTGGGAGAGGGCGCGGCGGCGAGGGCAGCCGGCAAAAATTGCGATCGAACACCTGATGGCGAGCATCGCGGTACCGTTGATTTTTCCAACGGTTCAGATGGGGAGGGAGTACTTCGGAGACGGTGCCATGCGACAGGCAACCCCCCTGTCGCCTGCGGTACGGCTGGGTGCGGAGCGGCTGCTGGTTATCGGCGTACGCGACGAGGGACTGGATCCGCTGCCCGGTCCGGATGAGCCGGTTCCCTACCCGACGGTGGGAGGTATTGCCGGCTATATGCTGGATGCCCTGTTTATGGACGGGCTGTCATCCGACCTTGAACGGCTGACACGCATCAACCTCATTCTGGACAGTCAGTCGGACCGTAAAATCGAAGGGCCCTTCGGCAAGCTGAGCTTTATCGATGCTTTCATCGTACTGCCCAGTGAGGATATTCGGGAGATTGCCATTCGCCACATCAAGGAGATGCCGCGTTCGGTGCGCCTGTTCATGAAGGGCATCGGTGCTTTGAACTACGGAGGCCGCCAGCTTGTCAGTTATCTGCTGTTCGAGTCAGGATACACGCGCGAATTGATCGAACTAGGTTATAAAGACGGGATGAACCGGCGCGATGAACTGCAGGCGTTCATGGAAGGCAAGCCGACAGAAAATCCGGCTGGGATTATCGGCTGGGAGAACCTCAGCACCGCATACTCGCAGAATACCGAGTAGCGGTGGTGCCGGTGTACAGTTTCTTAAGTTTCTTAAGTTATTATCCGGCACCTTCCCCGGTTAATAACTTAAGAAACTTAAGAAACTGTACACCGGCACCGTTACCCCAGGTCAGGCCAGGTAGATCGTTCCCAGTCCAAGGAAAGCCACGAATCCGACAACATCCGTTACGGTGGTGAGTATTACGGTTCCCGCCAGGGCGGGATCGATTTTCAGCCTGCGCAATACCAGCGGAATCATGAAGCCGGCGATGGCGGCTGTCATCAGGTTGATGATCAGTGCTGCACCGATGACGGCGCCCACCTTCCAGTTCCATGCGCTGAAAAATATCATCGTTACCAGTGCGACAACCGCCGCCCAGACAATGCCGTTGAGAAATCCGACTGCCAGTTCCTTGAACAACAGCCAGCGGGCATTGGAATGCTGCACCCTTCCCAGGGCCAGGCCACGAATCATCAGTGTCAGAGTCTGGCTGCCGGCAATGCCTCCCATGCTGGCTACGATGGGCATCAACACCGCCAGAATGACGACCTTCTCCAGTGTGGGTTTGAATATCGCCACGACCGCTGCTGCGAGAAACGCCGTGGCGAGGTTGACGCCAAGCCAGATGGCTCGCCGCTGGGCACTGGTGACGACGGGTGCGAGCATGTCGTCTTCCTCATCCAGGCCGGCCATGCTCAGTACGTCGTGGTCTGCCTGGTCCTGAATGACATCGACTACATCGTCGATAGTGATATTGCCAAGCAGTTTGCCGTGCTCATCGACTACCGGCGCGGAGACAAGATCGTGATCCTGAAACCGGCGGGCAACTTCGGTGGCATGCAGATCGGAATGAATCGGCGTTACGGATGAGTCCATCGCCTCGGCGACATCCAGGTGCGGATCCTGGGTTATCAGCCTTGAGATATACAGCGTTCCCAGGTAGCGATTGTCCCGGTCAACGACGAACAATGCGTCCAGTTTATCCGGTACCGAGTCCAGCATACGCAGGTAGCGCAGTACGACCTCAAGACTGACGTCCGGGCGAACCGACAGCGTATCCGGATTCATCAGGCCACCGGCACTGTCCTCCGGGTAGGACAGGACGGCCTCCAGCCGCTGCCTGTTTTGCTCGGACAAAGAACGGACGACCTGCTGGGTGACCGCCTCCGGCAAGTCCACGACAATGTCTGCGAGATCATCGAGTTCCAGGCCTTCCGTTGCAGCGACGACCTCATGGGCGTCCATGCTCTCGATCAGCCTGGAGCGAACCTCGTCGTTGAGTGCGACAAGAACTCCGCCCTCGCTTTCATCAGCGACGATGTCCCAGACGATATTGCGCTCGGTTGGCGGCAGTGATTCCAGCAGATGCGCGATTTCTACCGGTTGCAGCGAGTTCACCAGGCGCTGTACCTGCCGCAGTCCGCCGCTTTCCAGCGCAGCCCGCAGTTCGCCCAGCTTGGCGCCGGATTTTTCCATATTATTCGTTGCCATTACGCAGCTCCGTATGGTGCGCGATGACATGGTCATGGTGCTTTTTCAGTGCCTCGGCGATTTTTTCCGCCATATAGACCGAACGGTGCTGGCCGCCGGTACAGCCCAGTGCAATTGTCAGGTAATTGCGGCTGAAACTGACATATTCCTGAACCCATTTCTCCAGAAACCTCAGGATATCGCGGTACATCGATGCGACCTTTTCACTGGCATCCAGGTATTCGATCACCTGGGGGTGTCGCCCCGTCAGCGGGCGCAGCGATGATTCCCAGTAGGGGTTGGGCAGACAGCGCAGGTCGAATACAAAGTCTGCGTCGGCGGGCACACCGTGTTTGTAGCCGAATGACTCGATCAGTATCGATAATCCCGGGTTGCTGGTTGCACCTACTCTCTTGCTGACCGTGTCACGGAGCTCATAGATGGTGGTGCGCGATGTGTCGATGATCAGCTCTGCGCAGTCGATGATCGGCCCGAGCAGTCGTCTTTCCATGGCAATGGCATCCTGAAGCCCGACCTTCGGGTTGCTGAGCGGGTGCTTGCGGCGCGTTTCCGAGTACCTTTTCAGCAGGATATCGTTGGCGGCTTGCAGGAAAATTACATCGCAGCGAATACCCCGGGTCCGCAGATCTCCCACTATTCCCGGGAGCGACTCAAGATCGGTTGCGCGGTTACGCGCGTCGATGCCGACCGCCAGCTTGGTGTAGATGGAATCTTCGGTAGCGAACATTTTCTCTATCATCGACCCCAGCAGGGCTGCTGGAAAGTTATCTATGCAGTAGTAACCAAGATCTTCCAGCAGATGCAGCGCGACGGTTTTCCCCGACCCGGACATGCCGCTGATAATGATAAGTCGCATGTGAGTTTTCGGGTTCAACGGCTGTCAGCCTGGCGCGGGCCTAGAGGCTGCGCTTGTCTGCATGGCGAGCATGGTGATCGGTCTGCTTTTCCTTGTGCCGTCTGATGCGCCGGTTGATTTTGTCCGTCATGCCATCAATGGCCGCATACATGTCATCTTCTATCGCATCGGCATAGATTTTCGCGCCGCGAACCTCGATGGTCGCCTCGGCCTTGTGCCTGAGTTTTTCGACGGTCAGGATGCAATGTATGCGGGATACCTGATCGAAATGCTGCTCAATGCGGGTCATTTTGCTGGTGACATACTCTCTGAGCGGCGGGGTGATGTCGATATGATGGCCGGTAAGGTCTAACTGCATATGCGTTCTCCTGATTGTCAGTGCTTTCTTTCGTTGGAAGGTGCGATTTTCATTGATTCCCGGTACTTGGCGACCGTGCGCCTGGCTACCTTGATGCCTTCTTCTTTCAGCATGGCGGCAAGGCGGCTGTCACTGAGCGGCTTGGCCGGATTCTCCTGCCCGATCAACCGCCGTATCTTGGCACGAATAGAGGTGGAGGATTGCTCCGATCCGTCCGATGCCTTGAGCTGGCTGGAGAAAAAATAACGGAATTCCACGATGCCCCGAGGGGTGTGCATGTATTTGTTGGATGTGACCCGGGAGATGGTCGACTCATGCATCCCCACGGCCTCGGCGATATCGCGCAGAATCATCGGTTTCATGGCCTCTTCGCCATGCTCGAGATAGTCCACCTGGCGCTCGATGATGCACATTGCCACTTTCGTCAGTGTGTCATGGCGGATTTCCAGGCTGCGTACCAGCCAGCGCGCCTCCTGCAGCTGGGTACGAAGCGAAGCATGATCGCCGTTGCCACGCAGCACTTCTGCATAGGTCTGGTTGACCTTCAGTCGGGGTGCGATGGAGCGGTTGACTTCGACGACCCAGGTGTCGTCCTGCTTGCGAATATAGACATCCGGAATCACGTATTCCGCTGTCGATCCCTGGATCGTCGACCCCGGCCGGGGGTGACAGGACCTGACCAGCGCCAGTGCCTTTTCCAGGTCGTCATCGGATATACCCAGCCGCCGCCTCAGGATCGAATACTGGCGTTCTGCAACCAGGTCGAGGCAGGACTCTGATATTTCCAGTGCCAGGTTACGCCCGGGTACGGCTTCATCGAGTTGCATCAGTTGCAGCTGTATGCACTCTGACAGGCTGCGTGCGGCGACGCCGATGGGGTCCAGCTCCTGGACCTTGCGCAGCGTTATCTCGACTTCGTCGAGCGTGATCTGTGCGTCTTCCGACAGGGTCTGTTGTATGTTTTCAAGCGACTCCGTCAGGTACCCGTCTTCGTTGATGTAATCGATGATGGCCAGCCCGATATGCACCTCACGTGGTGTGAAATGCTCCATTTCCAGTTGCCACAAAAGATGCTCCCGGAGCGATTCCTGTGCGGGATCGGCCATGTCCGCCCTGCGGCCGTCATCCTGCGCCCAGACATCACCGCGTCCTCCCCCCGCAGGAATGTCGCTCCACAGCGCCGAGTCGGGCTGTTCTTCAGCCGTGACATTCGGCTCGGCAACATCCGGGCCCTGCTCGGGCGGATCCTCGAGCTCCAGCATGACGTTTTCTTCAAGCGCCTGTTCAAGCTGTGAGTTCAGCTCCAGAACCGGCATCTGCAGCAGCCTGATGGCCTGCTGGAGTTGCGGTGTCATGGTCAGTTGCTGACCAAGCTTGAGCTGCAATCCGAGTTTCATCTGTCCCCTATAACCTGAAGCTTTCGCCCAGATACACCTCGCGAACGTGTTGATTGTTCAGGATCTCATCCGGTGTGCCCTGAGCGATCATCGTACCTTCATTTAGAATATAGGCACGCCGGCAAATTCCCAGTGTTTCGCGCACATTATGATCGGTGATCAGGACACCAATATTTCGTTCCGCCAGGTGCCGGATAATTCGCTGAATGTCCAGAACCGAAATGGGGTCGACACCGGCGAAGGGTTCGTCCAGCAGTACGAACTGCGGCTCCGCCGCCAGTGCCCTGGCAATCTCGACACGCCTGCGTTCCCCGCCCGACAGGCTGATGCCCAGGCTGTTGCGGACATGATTGATATGCAGCTCATCGAGCAGTTCCTCGAGGATGCGTTCCCGGTCTGCTCTTTCCAGTTCCCGGCGGGTTTGCAGAATCGCCATGATGTTTCTTTCTACCGTGAGCTTGCGAAACACCGATGCTTCCTGTGGCAGATAGCCGAGCCCCATCCTGGCCCGCCTGTGCATCGGCAGGCGGGAGAGCTCCATGCCGTCAAGCATGATGCGTCCCTGGTCGCAGGAGATGAGCCCGACGATCATATAGAACGCAGTGGTTTTGCCTGCACCATTGGGTCCCAGCAGGCCGACGACCTCACCGCTTTGAATTTCCAGAGAAATACCTTTGACGACTTGCCGGAATTTGTATCGTTTGGAAAGGTTTTCAGCGCTCAGAATACTCACGGATCAGCCTGCAGCGGTTCTTGATCGGCTTCAGGTTCAGCCGTGGATTCGGTTTCGGGAGGGTCGATTTTCATGCTGACCTGCCCGTCCTCCCCGTCGGCGATAATGTAGTCGTTGACGATATCGTAGGATATCCGCGCGCCGGAAATTTCGTTGGATCCGTCGCTGAGCCATGCATCGCCAACCATGCGGATAATCCCGCTGGACAGGTCATACTCCATGACACTGGCCCTGCCTTGCTTGGGCTTGCTGTCTTCGCCTGCCGGTTGCAGAAACCGGGCCGGTTCGCCCGTGACCACGGCCTCCATCAGCCGGTGATCCTTGAAATTGATTTCAGCGCGGTCACAGAATACCTGTGTACCGGCATTGTCGATCACCACATTGCCGGTAAAAACCCACACGCTGTCCTCGAAATCCAGTTTGGATGCCTCTGCCGCCTCGGCCTCGATGCCAAGCGCCCCCTGGCTGATGCGCAAGCCGGTGAAGGTCAGTTTCCCGTTCTTGATGTCGAACTCGGATGAGTCCGCATCCAGCGTAATCGGAAGTTTGGTGTCCAGGGCGGGAATGTTGTCCTGGGCTCCTGCTGTGCTGGCAAGACAGGCCATGATCATCGCCGCGATGACTGCTCCGGCTGACGGCAATTTCATGACAGCTCGCTCATGTAAAGTATTTTCCGTTGACATTGGATGTGAGTTGCAGCCGGTCTTCCCGTAACCACGCGCGCATGCCGGTCGCGTATATCCGGTTGCCGGCATTCACTATGGTGACTTTCCGGTCGGTATTGGCGACAAACTGGTCCGGGTCAACTTCCAGATGCTCGGTCAGGAACAGCGTAGGCAGCTGTCCTTCCTGCTCGGAAGTAGCGATCACGTTACCGTCCAGGTAGATGATATTGCCGTCCGGCGGAATATTGCCTGTGTCGGCGACCAGCAGCCATGGTATTGCCGTTTCCGGCGCATAGGCCATTTTGATGGCTTCCATAGTGATTCCGCCCTGTTGCAGGCTCTGTTTGGCCGTGTCTGCACTGATGCGGTACAGCACTTTGCCGTCAGGCCCGGTACCGGTCATGCGCGGGTTGTTCATGTAATAGCCGACATCCAGTCGTGCTACAGCTTTCGGTGTCTCGTCATCCGTATCGTTCTGGTACAGCAGTATCCCGCTGCCGATCGCGGACACCATTAATCCGATAATTGTCAATGAGTTGCGAAGCTGCATCCTATTTGCTTTCAGGTCCTGCTGTGAAGTTCCTGTCTGTTCATGGCCATGTCAGGGCGAGTGCTCAGATGGTTAAATATTGATCGTGTGCAAGGTAGGCGTGATAGGAAAAAAACCCCGCCAGCAACAACGCACCGATACGCCGGCCAACCCGGCCGTTGCCGATATAATTGTACGCTATCAGCCCCAGAATCACTGTGAAAATCGCCATCACGGAGTAGTGAATACGCAGTACATCCGGGCTGAATTGCAGCGGGTGG
>JAJRXW010000261.1 GCA_024276095.1 Gammaproteobacteria bacterium | reverse complement strand
GACACCGTCCGGCAGTGAGCGCGACCGGATACTACTGGAGCTGACCGCCGGTCGGGCACTGGAAAAGCTGGGCCGCTTTCCGGAAGCCTTCCGGCATTTCAGGGCGGGCAAGCAGCGGCACAAGGCCCTGCTGGCGGCGAACCATGCCCGCTACGACCCGGCCGGCACGCAGCGTGATTTCGACCGGATCATGGCGCTGTTCGACCGCCCGGCCAGGGCCGCGACCGGCGCTGCTGCCGGGCCCTCGCCGATATTCATTGTCGGCATGCCACGCTCCGGCACAACGCTGCTGGAGAAGATGCTCTGCTGCCTTGACACGGTCGAGGCGGGTGGCGAAAACGAGGCGATTGAATTCCTGGCAGCCCGCTATTACTGGGAGCTGCAGCGGGGCAAACTCCCGCCACCGCAGCAACTGGACGAACGATCCAGGCAATCGCTGGCCGGCGATTACTGGCGGCACACGGGCGCACCGGCGCACATCCGCACCGACAAAATGCCCCATAATTTCCGGCACATCGGCCTGATTGCCGCCCTGTTCCCGGCGGCGCCGATCATTTACCTGCGCCGCGACCCGCGGGACGTTTGCCTGTCCATCTATTCAAGGATGTTCCCTGATGGCCACGTTTACGCCTGTGACCTCGACTGGCTGGCTCATTTTTACGCCCAGTCGACCCGTCTCATGGCCCACTGGAAAAAAAGCCTGCCCGGGAGGATTCTCGAAATCCGGTACGAGCACCTGGTCGACCGCCCCGAGGAGACCACCCGCGAAATAGCGGCATTTTGCGGCTTGCGCTGGGACCGGGCTTGCCTCAGCTTCCACGAGCAGCCGGGGCCCAGCTATACCTTCAGTGAAATGCAGGTTCGCACGCCCCTGAACCGCGCAGGTATTGGCAGGTGGCGCCCCTATGCGGCCGAGCTGGCGCCCCTGATACAGGCTCTGGAGGCCTCCCGGGTGCTCTGAGGAAAACCGGCATTGTACACCGGGGACCCGGAAGGCAGGCGTGGCACGGGGCAACTGCGCAGCCAGCCACCAGCGCGCTGTGGCGAACCCGCAACAGCTAATCCCCGGTACCCGGAGCCACCCGCCCGGTCCAGCAGTGCAAATATCGGCAGCCGGCTGAAACCACTGCCTGCACGGGTGCCGCGAAACGCCTTGTTTGTGACGCGATCTGCCGCATCCGCTGACAGCGCGGCGCCGGTACCTGATCCAGCTGAAAACCGGCTGCCGCACTCCGGCAAAAATTTCGCGCCATTCTCGCAACATTGTGTTTGACTTTTCGCCGGGCAGCAGGTTAAATCCCGCCAAGTGTCATGCGATACCGTTCGGTCCGGGGGGGCGGACGTATTCTTTATTTTTCGTATGGCGTCACTGGGCCAATAATATCCATTCCTACATGGGGGGATCGATGAAAAATCCAAAACTCGCGCGAGCAGTGAGACTCGCAGTCCTGACAGCAGGCGCAGCCGCTATTGCCACGCCCGCTATTGCACAGGATGTTCTCGAAGAGATCATCGTGACCGGTTCACGTATTCAAAGGACTGACCTTGAAGCCGTGAGCCCGATGACGATCGTCGATAACGAAGAATTCGTTATTTCGGGCAACATTAACGTCGAACAGAAACTGGCAGAACTGTCACTGACACTGCCTTCCTTCGGCGCCAGCTCGAATAATCCCGGCGATGGTACGGCCCGGGTCGACTTGCGTGGTCTGGGTACCGCCAGAACCCTGGTACTGGTCAACGGGCGCCGCTGGATGCCTTCGACCCAATCGGGTGTTGTCGATCTCAACACCATCCCCGGCACGCTGCTCAAGCGAGTTGATATCGTCACGGGTGGTTCGTCCGCTGTGTACGGTTCCGACGCCATCGCCGGTGTGGTCAACTTCCAGATGATCGACGACTTCGAAGGCGTGCAGGTGACTGCGTTATATGACGTGACGTCCGAAAGCGATGCCGAAAGACTCAATCTCGACGTCACCATCGGCGGCAATTTCGCCGATGGCCGCGGTAATGCCGTGCTCTATGCCGGCTACGTCAAGCGTAACGCGCTGTTCCAGGGTGAAAGAGATTTCTCGAGATTTGCCCTCGGCGATGCCGCTCCTGCCGGAACGCCCGGTCAGGATGGCAGCACCGGTGTCGGCGGCCCGCTGGCGGCCAGTGGCTCTTCCGGTGTTCCGGGAACCCGTGTTTTCGGCGGTCCGACCATTACCCCCTCAGATGGCAGCCCTCCGTTCACACTCGGAACCTTCGACTCCAACGGCGATGCACTGCCGTGGATCGAGCCCGATTCGCGCTTCAACTACGCGCCGGACAACTTCCTGCAGTTACCGCAGGAGCGCTACACGATTTCGTCCTTCGCGCATTACGACATCGCACCCAAGGTACGTGCCTATACCGAGCTGGCGTTCTTCAGCAACCGGGTACCGCAGGAACTGGCCCCGACACCGGCTTTTGTCGGTTCGCTGGAGGTCAATCCGAACAGCGTATTCTTCGGACCTGACGTTCAGGCGGCACTGCCCAGCCTCGGCGTGAATGCCGATGGCAATGTGCTGCTGCCGTTCATCGGTCGCCGCATGGTTGAAAACGGCTCACGCCAGGCCATCGATACCCGCGATGCCTTCCGTGTTCTGGGTGGCCTCAAAGGCGACATCAATGACGACTGGAGCTACGACGGCTACTACAGTCATTCGAACCTGAACTATACCGGCCTGCTGAACAACGACGTCGCCGAGACCCGCTTCCGTCAGGCGGCACTGGTCACGGATGACGGCCTGGCCTGTCAGGATCCCAGCGGTGGCTGTGCACCGATGAACATTTTCGGCCCGGGCAATATCAGCGAAGCGGCCGTTGAGTTCGTCAATGTCGGCGCTGCCAACTCGACCAACATCCAGCAGAACGTCCTCAACCTCACGGTCAGCGGACGTCTGGGTTCCATCGGCAATGCCGAACCGATCGGCGTGGCCTTCGGTTACGAGTATCGGCGTGATGAGTCTACCTTCCGTCCTGACGAGTTCCTGGCGGCTGGCGATGTGCTCGGATTCAACGCCGGTGAAACCACTGCCGGCAAGTACACGGTTGATGAGTTCTTTGCGGAAATCGATATTCCGCTGCTCAGCGACGTGCCCTTCGCCAAGCACCTGAGTGTCTGGGGCGCAGCACGTGTATCCGACTACTCGACGATCGGCAATGTCAGCACCTATGCAGGAGCCATCAACTGGGCGCCTGTCGACATGGTGACCATCCGTGCCGGTTCCCAGAGAGCGGTTCGGGCACCGAACGTATCCGAGTTGTTCCTTGGCAATGCCAACGGATTCCCGGGCGCAACCGATCCTTGTAGTGTCGATGGCCAGGCAGGCATTGATATCGCCAACAACGGCGCGGTAGGCGCAACACTGCGGTCACTCTGTGAAGCTCAGGGTGTTGCAGCAGCCAATGTGGGTATCTTCACGCAGGCCAATACGCAGATCGAGGGCCGTTTCGGTGGTAACCCGAACCTGTCGGAAGAGACGTCCGATACCTTCACTCTGGGTGTCGTTATTCGTCCGCTGGAAGGTCTGGATATCACCATCGACTACTTCGACATCTCGGTTGACGATGCGATCTCGGTACTGGGCGGCGGCGTCGATAACGTCCTCGACATCTGCTACAACCAGGTACAGGATCTGGGCTCTGCGTTCTGTCAGGCCATCACCCGCAGGGCGGATGGCAACGTGGATCTGGTCAACGTGCTGAACGAAAACATCGGTAAGTTGGAGACGTCCGGTTTTGACGTCAATATCAACTACTTCACCGATCTGTCATTCGGACTGTTCGGCCAGGATTCGACTCTGGCGATCACTTTCCGCAGTACTTTCCTGAGTGACTTCGATGAAACTCCGGTGGTCGGTCTGCCCGATGTCAACAAGTGTGCCGGCAATTTCGGCAACACCTGTGGTACGCCGCGTAACGAGCAGCAGTTCAATACGCGCTTTACCTGGAACACGGGCCCGCTGGGTGTCTCCCTGTTGTGGCGATACCTGAGCAGTGCGGATGACGACAGCATCGAAAACGATGGTGTCGACGCTTCTACACTGTCCGTGCCCAAGATTGACTCGATCAGCTACTTCGATCTGTCAGGGTCTTATGACGTAACGGATACTTTCCGGGTAAATGTGGGCATCAAGAATCTCTTTGATGAACAAACCACTTTCGTCGGCGATGCTCAGCAGCAGGCTAATACCTTCCCAGAGCTCTATGACGTATTCGGAACACGCTACTTCATCAGCGGGAGCTACAGGTTCCAGTAAACGGATCCTGTTCCGAAACATAAACGGCGGGCATATGCCCGCCGTTTTTTTGCCTGATACTTTTTGCCCGCACCCTGAAACGGGTATCGTGGAGTAATCAGATTTTCCGGGACCGGTTCCAGGCCGTGCGTGCTTCGAACGCAGCGGCAATCGCACCGCATTCGTCTTCGGTCAGGTCCGGGTGCCACACCTCGAACAACACGTTGACGCGGGTCGACTCCCCATGGTTCCAGCTTTCATGCTCGAAAGAATCGTCAAACGCAAAGACCTCGCCCTCGTGCCATTCATGTACCGTGTCGGTCACCCGAAGCGCGGCTTCTTCACTGATGACCAGCGGAAGATGCACGGTAGTAGCGGTATTGGCCAAACCGTAATGGGGCGGAATGCGCTGCTTTCCCTTGAGGATCGAAAACAGTATTTCGGTAGGGTTGCCGCCGACTTTAACCGTCGGCACCTGCTGCATCGCTTCCCAGGTTCGCGGCACCAGGTCCAGGACTTCCGGATTAGCGGTCGCGTTCCTGTACAGGAACAGTGAACTCCAGTTCGAAGACGCCGATATCGGCTGCCACTCGTCGCCAAGCTCCGCCGGTACCACGCCCAGGTAAGGGCCTTCGTGCGCTGCAGCGCGCGAACCAATGGCCAGGAACTCATCCCTGATCGCTTCAAAAGCATCCTCGAGCACTGACTTCCACGGCAGCTGCTCATCATCGAACACACTGGTCGGCGCCAGGTCCGGCACGTAAAACAGTTGCGGCTGGTGGCGCGGCGCACGGTATTCGAAAGGCCGATCATGCGTGGCGCACCATATGGCTGCATAAATCCTGTCGAGCTTCATTGCCGGCTTGCGCTGGTGGAACTTCCAGACGGATTGCCGGTGGAGATCGGTAAAATGGCGCCGGATGGCGCGATCGGCTGATTGCGAACGCTCCGCTACTTCTGCAGAACTGCCGGTACTCCGCCACGCATCGACCACCCGGCCATCGAGATCGGCCGCGAGAGAATACACCTGCGTCGCCGCTTCGTGGTCGCCCTGCTTTTCCAGCGCATAACCCAGATAGAGGTAGGGCGTGGGGTTCTGCGCGTCACAGGCGATCGCCCGCCGATAATCTGCGATCGCCGATCGCAGCCGGCCGTCTGTCTCCGCGGCAAGGGCCTGCATACACAGTTTGTTCTGCATGTTCCCACTCTCGTGCACCCCGGCATTATTGCCACTTGGGACGCCCGACGCAATGACAGGCGACTGCGGATAACCCTGATACCTCCGCCCTCGCCCGGGCCGCACGGGCCGGCAGTCCCTCACTGCGCGCAAGCATTGCAGGTGCCCGCCCAATCCTGTCAGAATGGACCACCGAAAACGACCACCGCCACGATATACCGCCCATGAATGAACCCTTGCCGGAAACCAATGACCCGTGGACGCTTTACTGGCAGGCGGACCGCCTCGACAGCTGTATCGCATCCGCATCACCGGGCGATGCCGCGGCCATAGCGGCATTCTGGCAAAGCTTTGCCGGGCGGATAAACGACACCGCATCGGTTCTTGACCTGGCAACCGGTAACGGTACCGTTCCAAAGTGCCTGTTGCAGGCCAGCGCAGCGCTTGAGATCACTGCGGTCGACAAAGCGGCTATCGATCCGATGACCTACCTGCAGGATGGCGGCGAGCTGGGGCAGGTGAACTTTATCGGCAATGTGGATATCTGCGCTTTGCCGTTTGCCGCTGCCAGCTTTGACGCAGTCACCAGCCAGTTCGGCCTGGAATATGCGCCCCTGGAAGCCGCCACCCGGTCCGCGGCAGCGGTTCTGAAACCCGGCGGCTCCATGCAACTGTTACTCCACCACTCGGACAGCGAAATCGTCAAACCGGCAGCCGCCCGGCGGGATGAAATCCGCCGGCTGCTGGCCACCGACGGCATCATTCATGCGCTGATTGCCTATATCAACAACCGGATTCCGCTCGAGCAGCTCGAAACAGCCGGACAGGGCCATCTGGCTTCGGCTCATGCCAAGACCGCTGCTGTCAGTGGCCAGATATTCGATGGCGTCAACCAGGTCATCCTGGGCATGCAGGAAGGAGATCGCCAAGAGGCCGAGCTGCTTGCTACCGTCATGGTCGCCCGGCTGTCAGCCGAGCAGGCGCGCCTGGAGCAACTGCTGGATGCTGCCCTGACGGAGCAACAGGCAACAAAGATACGGGGCATGCTGCAGGGCTCCGGTGTCGATGTAGAACGCCTCGACCCGCTGCTGATCGGCGAAACTCCCGATAGCCGGGCGCTGATCGGCTGGCAGCTGTCCGGCACGAAACGCTAGCCGGGTCCGCCGGGCAGCGTTGCGGTCACTTCCGCATCGGGTCCTTGCCGCTGCGCAAAAAGCCGACGATCGACAGGCGCGGCGCGGTTGCAAACGGCGTGATAAATGCCACCGAATGCGGCGCCGGGATGCGAAACATGTTGAGTGCATTATAGGCCGGTGCAAAAGCAACCTCGGTATTTCCTTCGCCGTCGAAAAACTGCAGCGACCCGCCCCAGTCGGGATTCCAGCGGGGCGTGAAATTCAGCACAAAGGCCGCACGCCGGTTCTTCCCCGACACATTGTCATCGTGACGGGTGAGAAAATGGCCCGGCTCGAAACAGGTCGCCATACCGTCTGTAAATTCGATACTGTCATCGGCAGCAACAGTGCGGACAAAATTGAGAAAATCAGGGCTGTTGATGAACTCGAACACCCGGTGGAGATAGTGGCCGGGAACGAGGCCCTTGTGGTACATGTCGTAAATGGGAATCGTTTTGTAATAGTACTGAAACCCGTCGTGCGCCTTTTGATAGACAAGCTGCTCAAACTCGCGGCGCTGATCCGGAGACAGTTTAGCAACGGCATTGGCATTCATATCCATATGCCGGTCATTCATGGTGCATGCCAGGTTCCACTCCTGCTGGGTGGCGAGGCAGTTGTAGATGGCATCCGCCGACTCGGGTTCGAGCACATCGGCAATATGCAACCGGTTTTCCTTGAGAAACTCCGCTTGCAGTGCCTCCGGCTCATTGTGCGAAGCAAGGCGCAGAACTGGCTCGGCTATTTTCATTATCTACCTGGCGATGCAGACCGCTCTGACGGAGCGCAGCTAGTGTACCTCATACAGGCAGGCCGGCGGTACTCCAGCCACGCCCTTCGCTTTCGCTACCATTGGGTCACATACGGCGTATAATTCGTCCATCTCAACGGATTCCCCGATACGAATAAACGGAGGCGATGGAATCTGCAACCCTCCAGACGGGACAGGCAATGAACGAGAACGAAGCAGAAAATACCACCGTAGATCTCACCGGAAAAATGTTCCTGTATGAACAACCCGAGTTACTGGCGAAGAGCCAGCATGCCAACCTCGGGCTTTCCCGTACCGACCGCCCGTACGATTTCGTGCGGGACATCCGGGCGGTCCCGCTCGTCGTGGCCGAGTTGAGCTCGGCGCAAAAACACTATCCGGTCGTATTCGCCGACCTGGACAATCCGGCGCCCCTGGCAATCGTCGGTCTGTTTGAGGACCTGAATCTTTTCGTCGGCGACGACGGCAAATGGGACAGGCGGGCCTATGTTCCTTCATACCTGCGCCGTCATCCGTTCGCATTTGCCGCCGGGGCCGACGAAAATTTTGCCGTGGTCGTCGACCGGGCTGCGGCAGTGGTATCGGATGACCCCGAGTATCCGTTCTTCGACGGCGACGATTTGTCCGAGAACGCCCAGGCGATGGTGGATTTTTGCGGACAATACGAGGCAGAGCGGGCACGCACAAAAACTTTCTGTACCAGACTGAAGGAACTGGAATTGCTGACACCGCAAAAAGCGACTCAGCGGGTCAGTGACGACGAAGAGCAGTCCATTGCCAACTACGTGGCGGTCGACATCCCGAGGCTCAATGCACTGGACAAGGATATTCTCCAGGAACTGCACCAGGACGGCTCTTTGTCGGCAATATT
>JAJRXW010000260.1 GCA_024276095.1 Gammaproteobacteria bacterium | reverse complement strand
TGTTTGAAAAAGCACAGTCGCTGGGGTTGCCGGTGAAGCTGCATGCCGATCAGCTGGATAATAATTCCGGAGCGGCACTTGCGGCACGTTTTGGCGCACTGTCTGCCGATCACCTGGAGCATGCCGATGAAGCGGGAGTCAGGGCGATGGGCGAAGCCGGCGTTGTTGCGGTCCTGCTGCCGGGTGCATTCTATTGCCTGAATGAAAAACGCAAGCCGCCGGTCGAGCAGTTTCGAAAGCACGGTGTTGGATGTGCGGTTGCCACCGACTGCAACCCCGGCAGTTCACCGGTGGTCTCGCCGCTGATGATGATGAACATGGCCTGTCGACTGTTTGGCCTGACACCCGAGGAGTCTCTGGCCGGTATGACGCGTGAGGCTGCCCGGGCGCTCGGAAAAGCGGGTGACCGGGGAACCGTGGAGGTGGGTAAACGGGCAGATCTGGCGGTCTGGGATATCGCCGATCCTGCAGAACTGTGTTACTGGCTGGGAGGAGTTCAGGCCGGGGGTACGCTGGTTGGCGGACGGTTTTTGTGAGCAGGACGAAAAATCGTGCTCCAAAAGCGGTTCCGGTTGGAAAATGATTAGAGGTTGACACCAAATCGCCCCAAAACATGCCAACAGATCCTGCAAAGATCATGCTAATCTTCGCATCCATTCGTGTGTGGGGGCAGTTCCGGCGACGCGCCGAACGATTCTGCAGGGTGCTTTTCGCCTTTTATAAATACCTGGTATTTAGAATATATAACTAATTGACCGGCCCAAGTCCGGCTGTTTCTGAGGAGTAGGTTTGATGATCACGGGAAATGTCCTTCAGCGTCTGTCGATTGTTGCAGCACTGATTTTGTCCGGCTTGAGCATGCAGGTGATGGCCCAGGAAGAAGCGGAGTCGGCGGAGCAGGAAAAAGACGCTGCCCCGGAACAGGTTGCCGAGGTGCAGAAAGAAGAACGCCGTGGCCCCCAGCTCGATCAGATTGTTGTCACGGCCCGAAAGACAGAGGAAAGTCTCCAGGATGTCCCGCTGGCAATTTCCGCGTTCAGCGCTCAGGAAATCGAGGATGCCGCGATTGTCAGTTTCCAGGATGTCGCTGACTTTACCCCTGGCCTGACATTCTCCAACCTCTATGGACAGCAACTGCCGGTACCCGTTATCAGGGGCGTTGCTCCGGTTTCCGTGTTTGACGAAAACGCCGCCGCGGTATTCGTTGACGGCATATTCGTTTCTGCCCGGGAAGGACTGGATTTGAACCAGCTCGATCTCGAACGTATTGAGGTCGTCAAGGGGCCCCAGGCAGCCATGTACGGGCGCAACAGTTTCAGTGGCGCGGTCAATTTCATCACGGCAAAGCCGACCGACGAGTTTCAGGGCAGCGCCGAATGGCAGGTAGGCACCCGGGACCGGATCAAGGGCAAGCTGACGATCAGTGGTCCGATCATTCCGGGGCTGTTGCGTGGCCGGTTTTCCATGGCGCATGACGAGTGGGCGGGTTCCTACAACAATCAGAATGCCGGTGGCCCGGATATCGGCGGATACGAAAAGAATGCATGGGTAGGCGGGCTTGATTTCCTGCCTACCGATTCACTCGAGGCCCGCGTTACCGTTTACATATCGAACGATCATTTCGACGCGCCGGCGATGGCGGCGATTCCTGCCAATTGCCAGGACCGGGGCGAGGTGACCGGCGCGGAAAACTCACGGCTGCAGAGTTTCTGCAACCGTGTACCGTCGATGAAGCAGAATGACCTGACTGCGCTGGCGCAGGAAACAGGTGAGGACACCGACACGCTGCGCGGCAACCTGGAGATCAACTGGGATGTCGGTATCGGCACTTTCAGCCTGCTTGCCGGGCACTCCGATGTGAAAAACAGCGGTGTGCTTGGCGCCAATGTCGGGTCCGGTGTCTGGGACGCTGCCTACGAGGCGACTACCGACATACCTGGCCTGAACATCATCAAGCTGGTGGAGGACTTCAGTATCTATCAGTTCTCCGGCCTGCAGCGGACGATCGAGGACAGCGTTGAAATCCGCTATGCCACGCCCGTCGAAAATCGCATCCGGGCGGATGTCGGTGTCTACGGATACCAGGTCGAGTCCAAGTCCATGTCCAGTCCCGGTGCCAGGATTGTCGGAGAATTGCCGCCTGATTTTGTCAGTTTCTGCCCATGCTTCGCAGGGTCGGATATCGGCGATCCCGGCACGGCGGCTTTTGGCGTCGGTGATGATGTTTTCCTTCCCTGGATGGAGCCCATCGATCCTTCCGGCCTCGGCGATATAACCAACCTCGGCGAAACGGAGTCCTGGGCCGTTTTCGGCGCCTTTGAAGCCGATATCACCAGCACGCTGGAAGCCCGGATCGAGGCGCGCTACACGGAAGAGGAAAAAACCAACACCAGTTTTGGCACGGATCCGGGCCCGTTGCAGAACAACACGTGGGGGTTTACTACCTGGCGCGCCACGCTGAAGTGGGCGCCGACCGATGATTTTATGGTCTACACGGGTGTCGCCAAGGCAGAAAAAAGCGGCAGCTTCGATACCGTCAGGGATGCGGACGACAACATCATTGTCACCATTGTCGATCCCGAGAGTTTGCTGGCTTATGAACTGGGTACGAAGTTTTCGCTGTTTGACAATCGAATCAATGTTGATGTTTCGACCTACTACCAGGAATGGTCGGATATGGTGATTCCATTCCTGGTGGAAGTGGAAAACGACCAGCCGACCAGCCAGAGTTTCAATGCCGGTGATTCCGTTCAGATGGGTATCGAAGCCGATATCAATATTGCGGTCACTGACTATCTGACGACAAGAGTCGGTTTTTCCTGGGCGGATTCTGAAATGAAGAACGGAAAAATCAGCACCTTCAAGGATTTTCCGCTGCTGGCTCCCGATGGGGATATATCGGGCAAGAAACTGCATCGTCAGTCCGAGTGGACTGCCAATGCATCCGCTACCTACCGGGCTCCCTTCCTGGCGACGCAATACGAATGGTATGCCAGAGCCGACGTGCTGTATACCGGCAGCCAGTACATCATGCTGGATAACCTGGGAACAGTGCCCGGCCGCACCCGGGTCAATTTTCGAGCCGGCTTCGATTCGGAAAAGTACCAGCTGGAGTTCTGGGCGGATAACCTGTTCAACAGCTCAAAGGCTACGTCTGCGCACCGGAATGTATTGTTCCAGAACACCATTAACGGAACTACCGACTTTTTCAATACATTTTTTCCGCTGCAGGTTTTTTACACCGGCCAGAATCTTCGTACTTTCGGTGTAACCGGGCGGATTCGATTCTGAGCCGGACAGGTGACTGACTTGATGATACGAGTGCGGGTAATCATTCTAGCAACAGCTGTGCTGTTGCCGGCGATGCTTTTTGCGCAAGAGGCGGTGCTGGACATGGCAATCGGCGATCCGGCCCGCAGCGGCACGGAGGTGGCGCTGCAACTGGACGGTATCGTCGATACTGCAAACGGCGAAGTTATCGCGCCGGACCAGATGGCCGCCAGGCTGGCTGATACGGGCCTGCTTTTTATTGGTGAGAATCACACCAGTATGGACTTCCACATTGCCCAGTTGCGCACCATCAAGGCACTGCACGAGGCCGGCCGGGAAGTACTGATTGGCCTGGAGATGTTTCCCTACACACAGCAGTCCGAGCTGGACAACTGGAACGACGGGCTGCTGACCGAAGAGGGGTTCATAGAGATTGCCGGCTGGTACAAGTACTGGGGATATCACTGGAATTACTATCGCGATATTTTTCTGTATGCACGTGAGAACGGCATCAGGGTGTATGCCGTCAATACACCACGCGCCATCGTTACGGCAGTGCGCAAGAAAGGCTTCGGGGACCTCACCGAGGAGGAAGCCATTCACCTTCCGGGCGAAGTCGATACCGACAGCGAAGATCACAAGCGGATGTATCGAGCTTTTTTCGATGAGGACGACGCGCTGCACATGACCGATGAGGTTCTGGAAGGTATGTACCGGGCGCAGGCCACCTGGGACGCTACAATGGGGTGGAACGCAGTCAAGGCACTGAACCAGCACGGCGGGCCGGATGCAATCATGGTGGTCCTTATTGGTTCTGGGCATGTGGCTTTCGGGCTGGGTGCGGAGCGCCAGGTCGCTCCCTACTACGAGGGAAAGATTTCCTCGCTGATTCCGGTGCCGGTAGTTGACGGCGACGGCGAGCGGGTCATGAAAGTACGTGCCTCCTACGCGAACTTCATCTGGGGTTTGCCGGAGGAAACAGAGCCCCTGTATCCGGATGTAGGTGTATCGTTGATGGGCTCCATGGGTGACAATCCCGGGCAAATTATCCAGGTTGGCAACGAGTCCGTCGGTAAAAGGGCCGGGCTTCGTGTCGGCGATGTACTGCTGGGTATCGACGGCACCGCTGTTGATTCGACCAATGGCCTGCGCAGGATCATGGCCGATTATCGCTGGGGCGACGTGGCAACAGCGAGTATTCGTCGTGATGGCGAAGAGTTCGACATTGAATTGCCGTTCCGGCGCGCTGCACCGAACAAGAAATAACCGATCATTATTACGGACCGGATCCGGCGCAGGCCGATCCGGTAGAGTCATTTCCAGGGAGTTATACCAATGAAACTGAAGTTTCATCAGCATCTTCACCGAGTACGGGTTCTGGCGTTCGCAATGCTGTTTGCAGCGGTCGCGCCGGCGTGGTCTGCCGGACAGGTGGATTACAGGCTGGATCTGACCATCGATCCGGTCACTCATGAACTGACCGCTGCGGCCAGGATGGAATTGCCTGCTGAGATGGCGGGCCAGACCGTGGACTTCCTGCTGACCGATGCGGTCGAGATCACCGGCTCGAACCCAAAGGTGACCCGCATGCCTGCAGATGCGGTGGAGGGTTTCAGCGGCATCAATGGCACCAGCAGCTCACTCGTGGAGCAGGGCCATGTCGTTCGTTATCAGGTGGTGCTGCCGGACGATACGACAACCATCGAGATGACCTACAGCGGCGAAGTCTACTATCCGCTGAGCGATGAGAAGGAACAGTATACGCGAGGATTCCGGGATACCGCCGGCATGGTGGGCGAAGAGGGCATTTTCCTGGCCGGCAGCTCATTGTGGTATCCGTATTTCAGCAACGAGCTGATCACTTTTGACCTGGCCGTCAACGCGCCGCAGGGCTGGCACCTGATCAGCCAGGGCAACGGCACTTCGCGCGATGACAAGGGCATGGCGCGGTGGAATTCCGGTGGCGCTGTCGACGAGATCTACCTGGTTGGCGGACCCTTGGTGCTGTACGAGGAGCCTGCCGGTGCCATCGAAGCCCAGGTTTATCTGCACCAGCCCGATGATGCACTGGCAAAAAAATACCTGACAGCAACTGCACAGTACCTCGAAATGTATCGCAGCCTGATCGGTCCGTATCCCTACGGCAAGTTTGCGCTGGTCGAGAACTTCTGGGAAACCGGCTATGGCATGCCGTCTTTTACCCTGCTTGGTCCGGAAATCATCCGCTTTCCGTTTATCCTGACTTCATCCTACCCGCATGAAATTCTGCACAACTGGTGGGGGAACTCGGTTTTCGTTGCTTATGAAACCGGCAACTGGTGCGAGGGCCTGACTGCCTACATGGCCGACTCCCTGATGTCCGAGCAGCGCGGTACGGCTGATATCGGCCGCCGCGACACGCTGAAGAAATATCGGGATTTTGCCAATGAAGGCCGCGATTTCCCGCTGACGGAATTCCGTTCCCGGCACAGTGCTGCGACCGAAGCGGTCGGCTATGGCAAGACGGCGATGGGCTTTCACATGCTGCGCCTACGCATGGGGGACGAGCTGTTCAAGCGGGGGCTGCAAACCTTCTACCGCGACAACCGGGGCAAACGCGCCAGTTTTGACGATGTACGCGCCGCGCTGGAAAAAGTCAGCGGCCTCGATCTGGCCCCGTTTTTTGAACAGTGGGTGGAATGGACCGGTGCCCCGGACCTGGTCGCGGATAAAGTCACCGCGAGCAAGACGGATTCGGAGTACGTGGTTTCCGGTGAAATCGTCCAGCAACAGGACGGTGCGGCTTATGACCTGGTTGTGCCGCTGCTGGTGACGACCGAAAGCGGGCTTGAGATTCTGAATCTGAACGTGTCCGATAAAGCCACCCGCTTTGAGATCCACACCCAGGACAGGCCCCTGCTGCTGGAAGTGGATCCGGAATTCGACGTGTTCCGTTTGCTGGATGCCCGTGAAACTGCGCCGTCCATCGGCCAGATTTTCGGCGAAGCGGAAATTCTCGCCGTCATTCCCTCGGCGGCAAGCGCGGAGATGCAGGCCGCCTATCGCAAACTGGCCGAGGGCTGGCAAAGCGATGTGCACAACGTGGCCGTGGTAATGGATACCGACATCGCCGCCATTCCGCGTGATCGGGCTGCCTGGATTTTCGGCCGGGATAACCGGCTGGCCGCCGAACTGTTCCGGTCGGACAGCGCAATGGGGCTTTCGGTGACTGAAGATGCCATCGTCACCCGCGGTCAGGAGATTCCTTTTAAAGGTCATTCGGCGATCGTGCTGCACCGGCACCCGGATAATGTCACCAAGGCGGTGGGGTGGATTGTTGTCGATCCGATCGAAGCGTTCCCGGGCGTGCAGAGCAAGCTGCCTCACTATGGTCGCTATTCCTTCCTGGGCTTTGAAGGTACCGAGCCCGCCAATATGGTGAAGGGCGAATGGCTGGCGACCGATTCGCCG
>JAJRXW010000259.1 GCA_024276095.1 Gammaproteobacteria bacterium | reverse complement strand
TTCCTCCAGTACGTCCAGGGGCGTCATGCCGTCCGCGGTAACCGCGAGGGTGACGTCCGCGATGTATTCTTCCCAGGCCTCCCTGACATAGTTCAGGAATCCGTCCAGGTTGGTTCCGATGATGAAATGACGGTCGGCGCTGATGTCATTGACCAGTATGGAAGCGAAAACCCGGGAGCGGGAAACCCGGTCGGCGCGATTGTTCACTACAGTGCTCAGCCAGACTCCGGGCTCGTCGTACGGGTTTTGCCCGGCAAACCCCATACGCTCCCAGTTGCCCAGGCATCCGAACCGTTCGTTGGCGGACATGCCGTTGACAAATTCGAGCCGCCGGCCGCGTACGCTGGTGACCGGCAGTGCCTTGAGTACACCCAGATCCGGAACCACCCGGTCGGCCATCTCCTTGACGGCAAAGTCCGCATCTATTCCCAGCTCTTCCGCCATCCTGACAACCAGCGCGATGTTGAACGGATGTTCCGCATAGGGGAAGCGGTCGAGCATGTCGGATGTCAGCAGCCCGGCTTCCAGCCATCCGACGCTGTGCAGTGTCGTATTGTGATTCCTGGCGCCATCCCTGAGGACCGGCAGCATCTGTTCCTCGCTGGTGATCAGCGTCGCATCGCGGGGGATGAAATTTGTCATTACCTGCGGAATATTGATGCCGGCCGGTCCCTGCAGGTCCTCGTGATCGGGATAGGTATTGGTGATGGTCGCGATGTCGTCGCGCATCCACTGTTGCTGCAGTATGGCCACATAGGCGGGTGTCAGTCCCATGCATTCCCACAGGAACACATCGGCGTCGAGCTGGGTGGCAATCTCTATGACATTGGCCTGTTCCCAGATCGTCGCCTTGTCATAGGAGCGAAACAGGAACATCTCGCGCAGCCTGCCGTTGGCCGGGCCGTGCAGAAACATCGCTTCGCAGCCGGTCGTCTTGGAGACCACGGTATGCCCGAGCGCGTTGAACAATGCGGCTTTCAGCCGCTCGGTGCCGGATTTCCCCCGCGTACCCCAGCCACCGATAGATAGTGGAATGCGGTTTCGGGTGCGCCTGATCCTGTTGCTGACCCGGATATGGCGGCCGAAGAACAGGGCCATCATCAATGTGACGAACAGGATCAGTTCCGGCAGGGAGTTCTCGTACACCGAGAAAAAGTAGTCGCGGATTTCTTCGATGGTCGTCATGCCCGGCAGCATGATTCCGGCCGGAAAAAAACGGCTTACGGCGGGATCGGGCAAAGTTTCAATGCCGGCACCGGAACCATGCGGGCTGATCGAAAAAGAAAAACCCAGATCCTCCAGCGCTGCCAGGTAGCTCGTGCATGGCTGCGCACTTTCCTCCTGCCAGTTGCGCAGCCGGGCATAGTGACTGAATTTCAGTGTCAGCAGGATGCGCGCGCGCATTCTTCGCCACAGCGACCCCGGGGGGGTGACCTGTGTGACCCCTTCGCTCGAATAAAGCCGCAAAGGCCCGGCGGAGAAAGGCTGGTCGAGCACCGAGATCATTTCATCCACCAGCGGGAGATAGGGGCGCGAACCCTCTTCGCTGTCGAAATACAGCGGCTCTCCGGGAACCCTGGTCTGGGCTATTTCCGCGGTAATCGCCGATGCAGCCCGCAGGGTTCCCCGGAATATGCGCCCGGTGGTATGCGGGAATGCCTGTCGCTTGTCCGTTTCGGGATGACGTATCTCATGAAGAAACCGCCACAACCGGAAGCCGAAATGGTGGCCGCGCGTGATGCGGGTCCTGAACCATCGCCGCTCGAGGTCGAAGCCGAAGTCATTTTGCGCCAGCACGGCGAGCGCGCGTCCCAGCGTTTCGCGGTCGGTCTCGGGTAACTTCCAGTGCCTGATGTCCTGTGGCCGGCCCGCTGCAGCGTTTTCCAGTAACGGTCCCATTTGTTCGATCAATGCCCTGGCAGCGGGCGCCGCGAGACCCCAGAGCCGCTCCTGTGCCTGCGCCGCCCAACGCCGTACGGCCAGCCGGGCTGCACCAACATGCAGGTCCGACACCACGGGCGCCAGCCGCTGCAGCCAGGTTTGCGCCGTCTCCGGCGTGTCGCAAAGCCCGGCATACCCGGTGACCACGACCTCCAGGCCGACACGCAGTACAAACCCGTCGTTTTCTTCCTGCAGTATCCGGCGCAGCTGTTCGCAGCTTGCATCGAACAGTGTCGGCCGGCAGCACAGCGTTGCAATGGTCAGTACCGCCGATGCCCGCACCGCCGGTTCGTTCTGCATGCCGGCCAGCGTGGCGATAACCTCCATCGCATGGTGATCGGCTGCTTTGGCAACAATGCCGGTGACCGACTGGCGTACAGCGGGGCTGGGATCGGTGACCGCAGTATTCAGCAGGCGGCCCAGTTCGGGGTTCGACTCCAGCCGGCTGCCCAGCAGGCGCACCGCATGCCGCCGCACGAATAGATCGTCGCCGGTTCCCGGCTGTTCGATACGCAGCACCAGCGCCCGGTCCAGCGATTCGGCCGAAAGACTGCCGAGCAGGCTCAGGGCTTCGCACTGCAGCCAGGTATCCTGGCTCTTGTCCAGGGCGGTCCGGTAGATATATTGCAGTGATTTATCGTTCAGGCCGCTTTCCCGGTCGTCCGGCGGCAATGCGCGCAGGGCTGTGGACAGGCAGCGGAACGACTGTATGCGCACCGTGGTGTTGCCGGAAAAGGTGAACAACGGCTGCAGCAGCTGTTCAAGATCCATGCGCCGCCATAACTGTCGCGGATCTGCATGACCGGCGCTTTCGCGCAGCACAAACGCCGAGATCGATCCCAGCCGCCCCAGCGCGAACGCCAGTCTTCGGTCATAGATCGACATCCGGCGGTGATATCGCTCGGTGACCGCATCGAATCCGAACCATCTTTGCAGGGCACGGCGGTCTCCGGCCAGGTCGCGCTTGCTCGCTCCCAGCGCCAGTGCAAGTCCGAGCACAAGTTCGCGGCGTTCGTCCCCGGTCACCGCATGTGCGTGGCTTTTTCGAAACCTTGCAAACTTCAGCCGCATCGCATTGCGGTCCTGAACGCTTTGCTCGACGTAGAGTCGCAGAAAGGTAATCAATCGCTGCGCCTGCTTCACCGGCGGAGGGGCTTCACCCAGGCCCCAGCTGTCGGTTGGCATGTGGTTGACAACGCCATCGTCGAGCAGCCGTATTTCATTCCGGTACAGCCGTACATCGACGGGGTGCAGATCCAGTTCCAGCAGTTTTCTGATCTCCGACACTTCCGGCTACTCCATCCCGGGGTCGGCGCGCTGTTCGAGCAGCCGGCGTTGTCTTAGCCGGATGAAATCCAGCTCACTGGTTCTGAAGTCCCGGAAATACCGGCCGTTCGACCGGTTGAGCGAGAACAGCAAATAGACCGAAGACTCGGCCGAGTTCTGGTCGTATTCATAGCTCAGGTTACCCTGCAGCCCGTATCGGGCACTCAACCAGCGCGTGTAACCAAGATCGATTCTCAGTCGCTGGACACCGCTGGCCCTGTTCCGGTCGCTGTCCCGGAAGTATTCGAACCGGCTGTAGCGCACGCCCACGTCGATGTCCCCGATGAGCTGGCGAACGCCGAGGTTCAGGCGCAGGTGATCCGGGTCAAGAACATTGAGGTCTTCGTTGCTGACTGCGGATATCTCGGCATAGGTGACGGTATCCAGCCATGGCCGGTACTGGATACGGTCGCCCACCCGCAAGCCGCGTCGATGGTCGCGCTTGTAGTTCGTGAAAACATCCTGGTCGACCTGCTCCGCGTCGGCGACCGCCAGCGCGTCCAGGCTCAGCCAGCGCTGAAACACCGAGATCGAGGGACGATGCGATACTTTTTCACCGATAATCAGCGTGCGCGATAACCGCGCCCGCACTGTTGTCGCTGTTTCGTATTGCCCGGAAACATCGAAGCGCTGCCCGAAGAAACTGCCGGACAGGTCCAGGTCGAGCGGCCAGTCCGGCCGGCGAACGGTGATGGCGCCACGGCCGGCAAGCGCCGGGTTGCCCCGTTCATGCAGCCTGAGTCTTCCGTCCGCGTAGTAATAGGTTCCCCGCCGGGCATCGAATTTTCTGTAAGCACCACCCAGCGTGGCAAATTTTTCCGCACTGGCCGGCACCAGTGGTTCATCGTCAACGATACGTCTGCTGACCCATCCACCGATCAGCGACCAGGTGCCGTTGAGCAGGTCTGTCGGGAGCGGCTCGGCAAGGGTCGGGCCGGAAGGGCGCGCAGACCGGTCCGGTGGCCACAGCGGTTCGGCTACCGGCGGCAGAATATTTTCGGCTACCCTGGAATAAGCCACCGGTTTTCCCGGTTCCAGTGTACGCCGGAATACGCGCAGCAAAGCCTCTTCGCGACCGGGCTCGACCGCTATGGTCACCTGCTGCCAGTCGGGCCCCAGGGTTCGATACCGGACCAGTGTCCGGCCGTCACGCCATTCATCGATCCGCAACCGGGTCGGGCCCTGTTGCAGTAACACGAGAGGCTGATCCCGGGTCGCCAGCATATAGCTGCGTTGCACGGGTGTGGCAGCCACCGAACTCGACTGGCCGCGCCGTTCGTTAAACCTGATCCTGAGAAACCGGTTGGGTACGGGTTCGGCGAGGCGAATGCGCAGCACATGATTTCCGCTGCCTACTTTTTGCGTCAGGGTTGTGGCCGGCTGCTGTGGAGCCAGGTAGACGGCGCGCTCCGGCTGGTCATCCAGGGCGACCAGCACTTTCGTCGTATCGATGGGCTGAAATGCGGCATCGTGTACCGACAGCTCGGCAGTGAGCTCCACCGGGCCGAGGTTATACATGGACAGCACCCGGGTTCCGTAGCCGGAGATGACCTGTGCATCGTCCGTGGCCATTCCCATGAGTGCCTTGCGGGTCCTGGTTTCCGGCGCTTCCGGATGCCAGCCGGTAAAATCGATCCATCGCAGGCCGGCGCTCTCCTGTGCGGAACGCACCAGCTTCCATGATGCATCCCGGCGTAACCGGCGCAGGACCGGTTCGACACCGGGCCGATGCAACTGCCCCTGGACGAGGTCTTCTGCCCGGGTCAGGGCGGCCATGCGCTGCTCCGGTATCTGCTCCGATTGCCACAGCCACTCGATCAGCCGGCCTTGTACGGAATCTGTGTCAGCGGTTCGATCCGGCCGGTTCGCCGGCTGCACTCTGTCGCGATCCGGTTCCCGCAGCCACTCCGCATCCGCAGCCGTGATGGCCAGTGCCGACGCCCGGTTGCGCCGGTCTGCCGGGAATACGGGCAGCGTCACGGTGGACGGTTCCATGGCCGGCCCGACGATATGTACCGGGACGCTTTCGGGTTCGCCGGAATCATCCACCAGCGGCCCCGCTGCGTCACCTGCCAGCGCGGCCAGCACGGTGTAGGGATTCAGGGGTGGCAGGACAGTCAGTGGAACGCGCGGGCGCAGGGCAGCGACTCCGACCAGCGCATCTCTTTGCCGGGGGCTCAGTTCCAGCTGATGATAGCCGGCGGGAACCCGGTGCAGAATTTCTACTTTCCGGCCGGGATAGCGAACGCCGTCCGCAATCAGCTGCAGGCCCGTCGAAACCCGGTTGTCGATGACCGGGTAACGCCGTTCCGTACCATCCGATGCGATGCT
>JAJRXW010000025.1 GCA_024276095.1 Gammaproteobacteria bacterium | reverse complement strand
TTTTTCATAACGGAGATCCTCTTTATCGGTAGACGCTGGACAGCATAGGAGCGCAAAAAGGAAGGGCAGTGATTAATTGTGATCAATCGTGACGGGCGGCAGATGCGCAAAATGTGATCGGTTGCCCGCCAATTTTTTGGCAATGAATGTACCGTGGTGGGTGATGATGCGTAAGGCGCGGGCATATCATTGAATCTCTTTTCTCTTCTTGAATACGGTCCAGTCTGGTCGCTGGTGTTTCTGGCACTGGCCGTTCCGGCTGTGATCGGTGTGCCGGTACTCGTTCTTCAGGCCGGAAAACTGAAAGCGAAGCTGCTGGCTCGATTCCCCACAATTCGCGAGCGCTTTTTCCTGGGGCTGTGTGTGGTCGGTGTCATTCCTGCATTTGCCATTCCGGTGATTATTGCTGCCGGTTCGGCCGGCGCGGTGCAAACGGAGCTGGCTGCGCAGCTGGATGCGGCAGTGCAGCCGATCGCCGGGAATTTCGAGAACCAGGTCGAGCGGCAGATTGAACGGCTCGATCAGTTCGCCGCACAGATCAGTGCGCAAAACCAGATGGGCGCGTCATCGCTGGGTAAATGGCTGCAGCATTTTCACGATATGAACCCCGAACTGGTCACCATGCTGGTGGCCGATGCAGACGGCAGGATTCTCGCTGCCAGCGCACTTGCCGACGACCAGGTCCGGGAGTGGAACGGGCCGCTGGCCGGCGTTTCCGACCGGGAGTATTTTCGCAAACCGCTGCAGACGGGTTTGAAGTTTGTTTCCCGGGTTACCAAGGGGCCCGCACCCCGTTTCGATGCCATGCTCGATATCAGCGTGCCGCTGGTCGATCGACAGGGAACGGTTCGCGGCATTCTTCAGGGCAGGCTGAATTTGCGAAAACTGCACGGTGCCCTGCAGGCCGATGAATCGTCATCGGGGTCGTTCACGGCACTGACCGACGAGAATGGCCGGGTGATACTCGCCTCGGACGGGTTGTGGTTTCGTGGCTACGAGGATCTCGCGGATCATCCCATGGTGGCAGCCGTACTTGGAGACCAGGCGACGGATGCCTTCAGTTTCTCGGGGCTGATCGAGCAGGGTGAAGGATCCGGCAGGTATCTTGCTGCCCATCGGCAGCTGGATAATGGCTGGCGTGTTTTCCGTATTCAGTCGCTTGCCGTGGTCGACAGTGGCCTGCTTTTTCAATTGGGCCTGGTTGTTGTCTGGACGCTCGCGGCCCTGTGGATGTCGACCCGGCTGGCGGCGATGCTCAGCAGTACGGTGTCCGATCCGCTGCGGAAACTCGACGAGTCGCTCGATAACTTTTATTCCGAGCCGACGATGCGTTTCATTGCGGATGTGCCGGCAGAAGCGCCCGACGAAATACAGGCGGTTTTTGGCAAGGTACGAAGATCGCTGGAGCGCTCCCGGGAATCCTATCGGGCAATGTTGAATTCGGTCAACGAAGAGCAGGAGCTGCGCCAGGTGATGCGGTCACTCAGTGGCCGGCGCGGAGCATCCAAAGGTGCCAACGAAACCGCCGGGCAGCAGGTAGAGTCGTTCGAAAAAGTCTTTGCGGAGACATGGGAGCTTTGTTCGGCAGAGAGCAGGCCCTTGTCCCTGCTGCTGCTTGGAATCGGCGATCCGGCGGCGACGGGTCCGGCCGATGATCCGGAGGTTCCGGAAGAGTTGCTTGAAGCCGTTGCGCTCATCATGAAAGACTGCGCAAAAAGGGCGATTGATTTCACCGGCCGGTCCGGTGACCGGGAGCTTGCCATTCTTCTTCCGGAAACCGATCTTGAAGCGGCACTGGTGGTGGCTGAAAGAGCACGGGCCGCAGCGCAAATGGCACTGGCCTCGATTTGCCCCGGGCAATCCCTTGTGGCCAATGTGGGTGCCGGTACGATCGTGCCCAATGCGAAGGGCGATGTTCTCGCGTTCCTGCGCCTTACCCGCCGGGTACTGGTGACAGCCTGCCAGCTTGGCAGCAGCCGCGTCGCCCATCTGAACGGCAAGGGGAAAGTATCCGTACTCAAGGCTTCTCCAGACAGTCCGCCAATGGCCCAGCAGAAACTGAGCGCCTGATTATGCGATGATATTGCCTGCCCGCGCACTGGCTGCGGGCAAGGACATGTCATGCTTTTCGATTATTGCCTGCAACGTGACCGTTGAAACCCGTTTTACCGGCGTATCCTCCGCCGCCGAGCGTAACAGCGAACCGATCTTTCGTATTCTGGAAACGGTATTCAGTGACCGGAAAACCGTACTGGAGATCGGCAGCGGTACCGGGCAACATGCCACCTTAATGGCCAGCCGTTTGCCGCAGCTCATCTGGCAGCCTACCGATTGTGCGGAGTATCTTGTTGATCTTGCAGCATGGGTTCGGCGCAATGGCCCGGGGAATATTCGTGCTCCGCTCGAACTGGACGTGCGTGACGATCCGTGGCCGGTGTCTTCGGTCGATGCCGTTTTCAGCGCCAATACGCTTCATATCATGTCATGGGAATGTGTGGAGTTTTTTTTCTCCGGTGCAGGCAAAGTGCTTGAAGATGACGGTGTGCTGTGTATTTACGGGCCATTCAGTTACTCCGGCCGGTTCACCAGCGACAGCAATGCCAGGTTCGATGAATTTCTTCGCCAGCGCGATCCCCACAGCGGAATCCGGGATTTTCAGGCCGTCAGCGCACTGGCGGAGGAACAGGGGTTAAGTTTGCTGGCCGATCATGCCATGCCAGCAAACAATCAAATGCTGGTGTGGCGTCGGCGTGGTTCTAGAATTCAGCCGTAAAGCGGAGATGCCGGTCGGTTGACTTCCATGCTTCGAGCAGCATGTTGATTCGAAGCCAGTCCATGGTGCGCTTCCTGGCGGACTGGTTGCCATCAGGGCCGAATTCCGATAGCTTCCTTGCGACCAGACGGGCTTCTTCTTCCGTAACTTCATGTGGACTGTCGGGCGTGCCTTTCGGTACATGCTCGAACGCATAATCGAAAATAGCCTGCAGCAGCGGTCGGGCTTGCTCGGAAGTTCGCGACTGCACGGGCAAGGCATAATAGCGCGCGCTTGCCTGATGGGCCTTATAGGCATTTAAAGATATGATATGGGCAGACATCTTTTTATTTTTTTACTGCCTGATACAGCTTCCAGACTAAATCATGGCGGCCGATAAGAAAATGAGAATTTGACTAAATAAGGCCGGAATTTCAAAAAAAGGGGGATTGGGATGATTTTACTAACGGGCGCAACGGGTAAGACCGGCGGCGCGGTAGCCACGCAACTGGCAGAGAAAGGCGTAGCATGCAGGGCGCTGGTGCGGGATGCGGGGAAAGCCGCACCGCTTGCGGAACTCGGTATTGAACTGGTTATCGGTGATTTTGCCGACGAGGCAGCGCTTGGCCAGGCATTGAGCGATGTCGACAGTGCTGTACTGATACTGCCCAACAGTGAACAGCAGGCAACGCTGGAGAAACGGTTCATCGATGCTGCGTCAAAAGCCGGTGTCGGCCATGTCGTGAAACTGTCGTCGATGGAGGCCACTGCGGATACCGGCAGCCCGATCCCTGCGATGCATTACCAGGTCGAGTGCCATCTGAAGGAGTCCGGTCTCGACTGGACGATGGTGAGGCCTAATTTTTTCATGCAGAATCTTCTGTCTTCGGCCGGCACCATCAAGGAACAGGGCAGGTTTTTTCTCCCGATGGGCGATGGTAAAACCGGTATGAGCGATATCCGGGATATCGCAGCGGTTATTGCCGAAGTACTCACTGCGACAGGTCACCGGAATAAAAGTTATGAGGTAACGGGTCCGGAGCTGTTGTCATTTCATGACGTGGCAGGCCGGTTCTCTGAAGTACTTGGAACAACGGTCAGCTACGTAGACATGCCCGCGGATGCCTATCGGGAAATGCTGGCGAAGTTTTTGGCAAGTGAATGGCACCTGAATGCCGTCTGCGATCTCTTTGCCGGGATCGCAGCAGGTGGGCTTGAATACAAAACCGATACGGTCAGCCAAGTTCTCGGCAGGGAGCCGATATCACTGTCAGAATTCGTTCAGGATCATCTGGCGGTATTCAAGAACTGCTAAGGCGTGCAGCAAAAGACCACCCCACACACCGTGTGGGGCTGATCAATTGTTGAGTGGTTGGATAGTAGAACTAACTTGCCACCGAGACATTTGCTGCCTGCAGACCTTTGGGGCCTTCTTCAACGTCGAAGTTTACGCTTTGTCCTTCCAGCAGGCTGGCGCGTCCTTCGCCTGCAATTGCTGAGGCATGCACGAACACGTCGGCGCCCCCATCAGACGGCTCAATGAAGCCAAAACCCTTAGTTTCGTTGAACCACTTTACGGTACCTGTAACCATTTGATATTTCCTGTATTAACTTGATGTTTCGTCATTTGACGGCACATACTCGATGTGCAATCGGCGCTACTATAACCGACTGGAGGACAGATTTCATGCGGGTTTGGGTGGATTCAGGGTCTTTTTTTCATCCAGCCCAGGAGCCCGAGACCTGAGGCGAACAGCCAGACCGCCGGGGGCAAGGGGACTACAGGCGCGCTGGCCATGCCCAGACCCGAGAAATCGTCGCTCGGGAAGGCTTCCCATTCCCCGCTCAGGGGGTCCAGATTGGGCAGGAAATCGTCGAAGGGGCTGTCATCTCCGGCCGTTATCCATGGGCGGCGGCGCAGTGTCATGTTCAGCGTCGACAGGCTGGCATTGAGCCACTCAACTCCCGGGTCAAAGCCGAACTGGCCGATGCTGTCGAGCAGCAAACCGTTCGATACCAGCCCGATGGCGTCGTCGCCGTTGAAATTCAGGCTGCTGCTGAGCTGATCGGCAAGACCGGTCAGGGCGGTTCCCGCCCTGGAGCTGGCAATCACGAAGACGCCTCCGGGCGGAATGCTGGTGGCCAGCATGATGGTTGTCGAGGCCAGCGTGCTGCCGTTGGAGTAGAGTTCTATTTGCAGGTTGTCGAGCGTGATTGCGCTGTCATTGAATATTTCCAGGGCCTTGTTGAATGACGAGCCCTCGACATATTCCGAAAAGAAAACCGCCGCAGCGTTTGCCGCTGCCGGGGTTGCGAGTGATGTGACAATGCTGACGATGACCGCCAGTCTTCCGGCTATGCTTGTTCACATGTACTGCCTCCGTAAATTTCTGCAACAGGCACCGTGACGGGTGCCGACAGCAAAAAGTTACGCGGCGTGCTGCGCCGGGTCGACGCGAAAAACTGACGAAGAGATACGGATTCGCTACTTGAGCGGCAGATAATAGGTCTGGATTTGTGCCGGCTCGCCGGGCTGGGTCCAGGCAAATACCAGCCGGTCCGCCGTATGAACCATTTGCGGGAATCCTGCAGCGCGTGAAATATCGGTTTCGGCAATCACCCGTATCGGACCCGGCTCAGCCTGCGGGGGCATGGTACGCGTGGCGATCATGCCGTTACCGGCTTCAGTTTTGCCGATCCAGCTGACGATGGCGACACCGTCGTCCAGCAGTACAACATCCACGCGGCCACTGACCTTGCCGCTATCGACCAGCACCGGTTCGGCAAAGGTGCGCCCGCCGTCGGTGGAGCGGGCCAGCTGTACCCGGGGATTGCGCCGGGAAGCCGTAAACCAGACCGCAACCACATTATTACCGGAGGCTGCTATGGCCGGCCCGTTGACCGGACAGCCGCCGATTTTCCAGTTGTCATCGCCCAGTTTGATCGGCTCGGCCCATTTGCTGCCATCCCAGCGCCGCACCAGGTGGTCCCTGATCTCATCCCGGGTGCGGTCCCGGTAAACGACCACCGGCCCATCGGTGGCGAGTGCCACATCGGTCATGCAGCAATCGCATACCAGGTCGTCGATCTCGCCTTCGTCGAGTATTTCACCGCTGTAAGACAGCCGGGCAAAACGCAGCGTCATGGCGCTGGCATCCCGTGTCGACTTGCGCGCATCGAGCCAGATTGCGCCGATCCCGCCATTCCATGGGAAAAGCGAGGCAAAGCCGTGTTCGGTTTTGGTGCCGTCACGATGGGGCGCCATTGGCTCCGACCATGTTTTGCCGCCGTCGGATGAGCGCGCCAGTGCTACGTCGTGGGCATAGGAGTGGTCGGCACTTTTAACCAGCCAGTGGGCAGCCCATTCGGACTGCGTCATCGGCACCACGGAGGGGTAGTCTGCCCAGTTGACGAACCAGTTGTTTCCCTCGGCGATGGTTGTTGCAGCGGACCATGTTTCACCCTGCAGCGTGGCCAGCCTGAAGGCATGGCTCTCCTCACCTGCAGGCTCAAGCCAGCTCATCACCACTGTTCCATCCGGCGCAACGGCCAGGTGCGGTTCACCGCTGTTGGCAGCGCTGGGGGAGGGCATTGCGACCAGGTCCCCCCGGTTGGAGAGGTCGAGCGTATCGTTTCCACAGCCGCTGATCGTGATCGCCGCGACTGCCCATATCATCCAGGCAATATTTTTCATCCGCGGATTATGGGGCAGACCGGGCTTTTTGGCTACATATCGCTTCGTTAGTGCAGGCGCCGGTCGAAGCCGGTCTCCCGCTGGTTATTGGTGACATCCGTGTCGAGCCCGGTGGCCGTGACATAGGTCGCGCGGCGTGCTTTGCCGCTGCGCCGGTCGCTGTACTCGACATACTGGCACTGGCAGGTGGTTCGGTCACAGCCCTCCAGTGGCAGAACCGGCACGTCGCTGGTCAGATAGCGTTTGCTTTTTTGGTCCCATGCGGCATCGCAGGCATTGGGATGGGGCCTGATGGCAACGCCCGGGTAGCTGCGTGGCAGGGCCCGGGTGGCTACCGGCAGCGGCTTTGCAGGTGGCGGGGAGTTGGCTGCGCGGGATCTTCCCAGCACCAGGACGAGGACAGCCGCAATTGCCAGTGCGATGCCCGTACCAAATGTTATCCAGCTGATAATACTCAATGTTGTCTTCCTGCTTGTTGTGATTGTTATGCTCAGGTTTCCGTAGCCTAGGAATACCAGAAAAGGGGGGCGGCATCCGCGACGGGCGTCACAGATATCGTTGGCCCTGTTCATTCCGTGGTGATTCGGGGCCCTGTTTGGGGCGGCTCCGGGGTAGTCTGGCGGCGGGCCGGATGTCATACTTTCCAGCCCGATATGCTGCGAAAATAATCAAGAGGAACTGCTATGAGCACCGCACATCCCTGGCTCGAAGAAAAACCCTGGCCGACAAAAAAAATGCCCAGGGAACTGCTGGAGCGTCATATCGAACGGGTGCTGACGCTGACGAATATCGGTGTCCTGGGGACGGTCAGTAAAAGTGGTGCTCCGATCGTCAGCCCGGTCGAGTTCTATGCCGACGGGTTGCAGGTCTATATTTTCCCGCAGCCGAACAGCCCCAAGCTCAAGGCGATGCAACGCGATCCCCGGGTCGGTTTTACCGTAATGAACCCGATGGCGGGCTGGGCCTGCACCATGGGAGCACAGATCTTTGGCAATGCGACGTTGCTGGATGTCGATACGCCCGAGTGGGAATACGGCATGAAGATATTCAAGTGGGTAGCGTCGTCTTTTGAGATGGGAACCGGGCTCGACAGCCCGCCGAGGGGTCAGCTGATGCGGCTCGACCCGGAGCGGATTGTATTTACCGAGCATTTCATGCGGGTTGACGGTTGGGCGCCTCGACAGATCTGGCGTAAAGACGAAGACTGATTACCCCCCGCGCAATTGGCCTGGATCTTGGCAGCACTGCCTTCAAGGCCGGGGTGCTGCAGGATGACGACCGGTTCCAGGTTGCTCAGCGGGTTGCCGCGCCGCCACTGACCGTCGACGGACTGAGTGTCGAAGGCGATCCGGAGGCCTGTCTCGAGGCAGCCGGAAGCCTGCTCGATGCGGTGATCCGCCGCCTGCCACCGGGCAGCGGGCGCAGGTTGCCGATTGGAATCGCCAGTCAGCGCTCCACGTTCCTGCTCTGGGACAAGGATTCCGGCGTGCCGGCAACGCCCATGATTTCCTGGCAGGACCGGCGTGCTGAACCCTGGTGCGCCCGGCACGGCGCCCTGGAAAAGCTGCTGGTGGGCGTGACCGGTTTGCTGCTTTCTCCTCATTATGCCGGGCCAAAACTGGCAGCCATGCAGGAACAGGATCCGGTGCTCCGCGCGGCGGTACACAGCGGTCGCCTGTTGTTCGGAAACCTGGATACCTGGTTGGTCTGGCGCTGGACCAACGGACGGCATCACCGCACGGATCTGAGCATGGCGGCGCGCACCGCGATGCTGGACCTCGATCACGGCGAGTGGGCCACGAAGCTGCTGGCCCGCTACGATATCCCGGTATCCATGCTGCCGCGGATCGAAACGAGCGATCGTGTCGGGATCGAGCTGGATAACGGCCTGCTCATGACAGCCGGTCTCGCCGACCAGGCTTCCAGTGCGCTGGCGGCATTCCCGCCGGGCGAGCGTACGGCGCTGGTCAATTTCGGGACGGCGGCGTTCGTGCTGTGCTCAACCGCGGGCGGGGCCGAACGCAAACCGGGTTATCTGACGGCGCCGCTGATTGGCTCGGCCACCGGTGACCGGGTCTATTCACTGGAGGGCACCATCAATGGAGCCGGACCGGCGGTCGACCGGTTCGGCACCGAATCCGGTGAATTGCCGGTTCACGATCCCTGTCCCGATGCTTTTGCCATACCGGATCTCGCCGGGCTCGGGGCGCCGCACTGGATTCCGGAATTCGGCCTGACACTGTCGCCCGGCGCGGAAATCATCTCCCGGACGGAGCAGCGCAGGGTGGTGATCGAAGGGCTGCTGTTTCGCGTTCGGGAGATCCTTGACGACCTGTACCCCGATTCCGGGCCCGACCGCATCATCGTGTCGGGCGGGTTGGCCCGCGATCCGGCCGTGGCAAGCGGCCTGGCGGCGGTCCTTGAACGACCGGTTGAAATCGCTGCCGAAACGGAGAATACGCTGCTGGGCGTTACCCGCCTGGCCGCGGGTTTGCCGCCTTTTGCCGGGGAACGGGCAATTATCGTCGAACCCGGCGACGCCGGGCACTATCTGGTCGAAAAATACCTCAAGTGGCGTTTGTGGTTCGATCAACTGCTTGACTTGATCTAGTATTGGGGTATATTACCCCAAATACGGCGATATTGGCCGTAGTGATCAGGAGATGGGCATGAAAATCAGATATTTGGCACTGGGTGCTGCGGTCGTACTGGGTTTGGCGGCATGTGGCGGCGGAGGAGGGTCTTCCTCAACAGCAGACAACAATCCGACCGGGGAGACCAACCCGAGCGGGCTGACGACCGGAACCATTACCGGGTTTGGCAGTATTTTCGTTAACGGCATCGAATTCGAGACAGACGGCACGACCTTCGACATCGACGGTGCACCGGGAATGGAGAGCGATCTGGAGGTTGGACATGTTGTCACGATCAACGGAACCGTGAATCCGGATGGAGTGACGGGTGTGGCACAAAGCGTACGATTCGAGGCTGAAGTGGAAGGGCCGATCAGCAGTGTCGATCTGGCCAACCGGTTGTTTGTGGTCGTCGGCCAGACGGTGATGGTCGATGACTTCACCTTCTTTAGCGATGAGGTTATACCTGCTTCGCTCGAAGGCCTGGTTGCAGGCGATTTTGTGGAAGTCAGCGGTTACATCGATGCGGATGGAAATATCCTCGCCACCAGGGTGGAAATCGATATTCCCGACAGCTCCACACCCGGCGTGCGTGCGACCGAAGTAAAAGGGCTTGTTTCAGCGCTGGACAGTGCAGCCAGTACCTTCCAGATCAACGATCTGGTCGTCGATTTCAGCATGGCCAGGCTCAGCGGTTTTACGGATGGTACGATTGCCGATGGCGATTACGTGGAAGCCAAAGGCACCGAGTTCGGGCCGAATGACGAGCTGATCGCGACCGAGGTCGATGCCGAAGACAAAAGCGAACGACACGACAGTATCGATGGCGAAGAGCGAAACGACGTCAAGGTTAAAATGGCTGCAGCCGTACAGGATGTAGATATCGATGCAGGCACCCTGATGATGCTCGGTATTACCGTGCATGTCGACGAAATGACACGCTCCGATGACCGCAGCGATTCCGACGTTCGCCGGTTTTCCCTGGATGATATCCGCGTGGGTGATTTCATCGAAGTACGCGGTGATGAGCTGATGGATGCGGATGGCCTGCCTACCGGCGACGTTCGGGCTTTCCGGATGGAGCGCGAAGACTCTCAGGATGAAGTCGAGCTGCAGGGTGCCGTGACGGAGTTTTCCGGCAACAGCGTGACGATTCTCGGTGTTACCATCGATACGCATGCAGGGACACGATTCGGCGGAATGGAAGGTGGAATGGATGACGACATGGGCATCAGTTCGGCTGACTTCTTCGCCATGATGTCGACAGGAGCTGTTGTCAAGGCCAAGGGTGTGCAGGTTTCCGATGCCGGAATGACCGCCGATAAGCTGGAGTTTGAGGACTAAGGTGATCGGGTTGTCGCGCTTATGGGCATAGTAGACCGGCAGGCAGTCGTCCAGGCATGCAAGGCATTGCTGCGGCCGCTTGCCGGTTTCCTGCTCAAGTGTGGCATGACGTGGAAGGAATTTGCGGATATTTCCAAGTCGGTATTCGTCGATGTCGCCGGCCGCGAATATGGCATCAAGGGGCGAAAAACCAATGTATCGAGAGTATCGATTCTTACCGGTATCAGCCGCAAGGAAGTCAAGCGCCAGCGTGAACTGCTGGAAGCAGAGCAGTCACCGCTGCCGGGCAAGACAACCGATGCAACCCGACTGCTGTCGGGCTGGTACCAGGACCCCGACTTTCTGGATGCTGCCGGTCAACCACTGGACCTGCCGCTGGAAGGTGACGGTATCAGCTTCGAGCTGCTCTGGAAGCGTTACGGGGGCGATGTTCCGGTGAGCGCAATGCTAAAGGAACTGGAACGTGTCGGGGTGGTGAGAAAAACCGCCGGCGGGCAGCTTGAGGTGGTCAGCCGGTACTACATGCCTGTCCAGTTCGATACACAATGGTTACTGAATGCCGGCAGCGTATTCGAGGATCTGGGTGAAAACATTAATCACAACCTGGTGGCCAGCGATGACAATCCCAGCCGGTTTCTGGGTCGTGCGACCAATCACAGCATTGACGAGCGTCACTGGCCCGCTTTTCGTGAGTTCCTCGAGGCCGAAGGTGAATCATTTCTGGAAAGAGTCGATGACTGGCTCACAGAACATGAGGCCGGTGGCGATACAAGTGACGACAAGGGACGCCTTCGCTTGGGCGCCGGTCTTTTCATGATCAGGGGCGGGTCGCAGGATGACACAAAATAGGTATATAGCAGCAATGAACAGGCAACTGAATTTGGTGATTGTGGCCGGCTTGATTGTCGGCCTGTTGGCAAGCTGTGGCGG
>JAJRXW010000024.1 GCA_024276095.1 Gammaproteobacteria bacterium | reverse complement strand
GCCGGTCTCATCTGGGATACCTGGGAAGGGGTGCTGTATGTCAAGAATGCGACCGACGAGAATGCCAACCTGTCCTTCGACCGCGAGCGCGGTGGCCGCGCCCGGCTTGGTTTCAGGACCAATACGCCACGCACTATCGGTGTGACGCTTCGCAGGAGCTTCTGAGCCGACAGTAAAGATCGCTGCCCTGTGCGGCAGGGAGAAACGCCCGGTGCGAGAAAAACGCCGGGCGTTTTTTTTGCCTGGCAGGTCGCTGTAGCCTGCGTGGAGCGCGGTTGCGGCAGTAACACAGGAGCCACCGGCACCTGCCGATGATAGCGGTGTTCTGATCCAGGTCATTCAGTTTTTCCAATCAGGTGGGATCATATTCTATTGTTTTAGATCACTCTTGGAGGAGAGAAATCATGAACAATAAACTCCCTTTTAATTTCCTGTTTGCGCTCCTGTTGCTGGGTTTTATGGTAAATGCCAATGCAGCCCTGGTGATCAGCGATGGCGATTTTTCTGCGTGGAACGGTTTCGCTTTCGGGCCGTCATCGTATACTCGCATTGCCACCGGCGGCGCTCCCGGTGCATATCTGTCGATGACGGCATCCGGCAGCCAGGGGGCACTGGTCCTGTTCGCCGGGGGGGCTGCCTACGACCCCGCAACCGATGGTGCTATTTCGTCAATTTCTTTCAGTGCAGATTTGACCGGCACATCAGATATGTTGACAACCGCCGGTGATCCGGTACCGCAATTCGGATTCGTACTGGTCCAGGGCGGTGTCTGGATTTATGCGCATTACGTTGCGTTCGATGCTGTCGACTGGACTCATGTCGCAACCGGGAATCTGGTTTCGTCGGATTTTGGCCTCCCGCCGGGAGCGTCCGGTTCGCCGGGTGTCTCAGACGTGCCGGATTTTTCTACAGCCGGCGACAGAATCCAGTTTGGCGTTATCGTGGACTCAGAGGCTGCGCCCGGCATGGATTTCGGTATGGATAATTTCACGCTGAATGTGAATACCGTGCCGCTTCCAGCGGCGGTCTATCTGTTTGGTTCAGCCCTGGGTTTGCTTGGCTGGCACAGAAGGTCCGTTGCCGGACGGTCGTGATATTATCCTGCCCGTGATACCGGCTCGGGCGCACAATCGCAGTACGCGACGATTGCCAAAATGGAACGGCGTGCCGATGGTGCACGCAGGTGATATTGTGCGGCGTGAGCCGGTAGATGCGTATAAAACAAGGCCCCGGTAGCTCAGTTGGATAGAGCGTCCGCCTCCTAAGCGGAAGGTCACACGTTCGAATCGTGTTCGGGGCGCCAAATCCGCTGGTGCCTGAACCCTGACCGGGTTAGGCAATGTGCTCTGTCGGAACTTCTTACAGTCACGGGCAACAGACTGATCGGCCCAATTCATCGCCGGCTGGCAACTGCTTGATAACACAGGATATTCACGTATTCAGGCATGCCTTTTGCATGCATCGGATCGGTGAATTTGTCACACGGAAGTTACGGAGGTTGAAACAAATGCAAGCAACCATAAGAACCGTTTTTCTCGTTTTCCTGCTCATGGGCAATCTTGCCCATGCTGGCGTAATCACCCAGAGTCAGTCATTTGATATCCTGGCGCCGCTCATGCCAGGTGATCTTGGCATCATAAATCCGATGTTGCTGGACCCTTTCGATCCGGCGCTCGGTTCATTGACGCAGGTGGATGTCAGCATCGACGGTCTTGTGAATGTCAGCGCGGTGCTGCCCGACACCTTGAGGTGTGCGAATAACGGCTGTTTCCATCAGCCATATTTCTTCGATCTGAACGTGGTGCAGGACTATGGTTTGGGGTTTCTGCTGAATCCCGAGATTCGCTACACAGGGGTAATCGGCGGTCTGCCCGGTGTTCTCAGCAGCATTACTCCCTATAGTTATTCGATGTCATTCACCGAAATGACGGATTCGATTGGTATCGCGTCTGTCGCATCCTCGGCCACACCGACCCCGCCTATCCAGAATGTCGGGGTGGCGGTAGTCCCGGCAACGGGGGCCAGCAGGCAGCGGGAGGATTTCAGCAATGCCTTCGGTATACCCCTCGTGTTTCTTCGCCCGATGTTGAGTTATACGCTGGCCGGAGGGGTAAGCATCGGAGGCCCGGTAACCGGTAGCATCCGATCGAGAGGAACGATTAGCACAACGTATTTCTTTGACGACGCGTCGATCCCGTTGCCACTGCCGGAACCCGGTACTCTCCCGCTCCCGCTCCCGCTCCCGGAACCGGATACTCTCCTGTTGCTGGGCATCGGTATTGCCGGTTTAGGTTTCGCCGGGAAATATGCCGGGAAAAACCGACGGTCTGCGCTGCCGTCCGTTTAGCGACAGGCTGTCCCGGAATCAATCAGGTACTCTGTTGTCAGCGCCAGTGAAGGATTTACTTCGGACCTGGCCGGGGGGATGCAGAGGAACGAACCGACCATAGCTGTTGCCGGGCCACCTGGTTCATGTTCAGCCCGAGCTGTACCGAGCTGCAGGCGCGATAAGTCGATCAGTGCTGCCAGGCAGCTCGTTGGTACACATGGCCGCGCTGATCGGGCATTTACCAGGCAAAAAAAACCCGCCACTTGGACGGGTTTTTGTTCACTGACCGGAATGAATCAGATTTTTTGTCTGCGTCGCATGAGTCCCATGCCTGCCAGGCCCAGGCCAAAGAGCACGAGAGTGCCGGGTTCGGGAAGCGGGACAAAACCGCCGCCGCCATCAATCCCGACCACACCTGCCATCGACATGATCCTGCCCCGAGCGTCCCGGGACACGACCTGGAAACCCGCCGGTAGTTCAGTAAAAAAGTTGTGTGACGGGCTGGCCACGTCGGCGTTGGTGAGGCCAAGCGAAGCGCCGTAGGGTGTCACCGAGTAGGGCGGCTGCGGGTTGGCGGCTGGCCCCGAAGAGACGGGCAGGAATCCGAAGTTGTTTCCTCCGGCGGTCAGGCCCCAGGTGGGGTCGCCCTCCGAGAGTGCTACCAGGCCACCGCCGGCGTTGATGAAGCTTGCGATCGTCAGCGCGTTGGCGTTGAGGTTGTCCAGCTCCGCGTTGCGCAGGATGCCACCGAAGTCCGAAGCGACCACGATGGCGCTGTAGGTGGTCTGAAGCGTGGACCAGAAGCCGGCCGTCATGTCGGCGGCGCTGAAGTAGTCGAAATCGACGCCCATCGTGTAGCCACTCGCGGTGATGCCGCCCACTCCAGCCCGATGTCCCGCAGGAACGCTTCCCTTCGAGTCGATATAGACGAACTTGGCAGGGTCTCCGTCGCGCGCAAAATCAATCGCGGTGGACATGAGATTCCGGGCGCCCAGATCGTCAATGGCGTGAAAATCCGGATCGTGACCAATCAGGAAGATGGGCCCGGCCCACGTCGGAGACGAGATGACCAGGCTCAAGAGCAGGATCGAAATCGTTCTGCGTATTGTTGTGATGATTCCCGTTTTTGCAGTACTCATGCAATTGCCTCCTGTTTGAACATTGGCTTTTTCCGTGCTTTCGAACGATTGTGCAAGTTCCATGCCATAAGATAACTTGTTGATTTTCATTGAGGTGTTGATGCGCTATCTCTGGATGGTTGAAAAAGTGTAATTTTTTTCGACAGGGTGCTGATACTACCCTGTCAGATTTTCCGGCTGACTTTTCGGTATGCCACTACTGTCGGAATATTTTACGAATGCCTTTCTGCAGCTTCCGAATCATTATGTAAAACAGCAGTAGCGTCTTGATTAGTGGAAGCTTTATGGGCTCTGGCATATTTATTGCTTCTTTACCCGTAATAGCATGTAATTTGTGCATGTACGGTATTGGTTGCTCATCAGGTAATTGAATATGAAACATGGAATAGTCAAGTTTGTTTCTGTCATGACGGGTCTGCTGGTCACTGCCGGCCCGCTTCAGGCAGTTCCGGTTTCGGTTTCCGGGGACTTCGCGTTGATCGCACCACCGGCTTCCGTGATGCCGGGTGCACTGGAAAGTTCCACGACAGGGTGGGCATTTGCCGAGCAACAAAACGTTCGCCTGGCGAGCGATTTGATGGTTGATGCATTACTGCCCGGCGGTGCGGCTGGGGCAATTACCGCAGGCACAACGATCAACAGCTTCTTTTTGCATTTCGATCCGTTGGGTGACAGCAATGCCGCAGCGGATGTCGAGACCGTAACCGGGTCGCTGACATTTTCGACACCGATAATCGGCGTGATTTGGGGAGGCCTGCCCTGCGCCCAGTGCCCCCCTTCGTCACTGTTTCTGGACAGCAGCGACTACCTTGGCGATCCAGGCGTGCTTTACCCGACCGGTGGGCTTGGCAGGGGACTGGAAACCGAGGAGTTTTATGCTCGCAACGGCACGCAGGATTTTCTGACATTCAGCCCGGATTTCATGACGGTATCCGTCAGCATGTCCGCATTACCGCGGCATTCCGATCAGTTGCGCATCATCACGCGGCTTCCTGAGCCCGGTACTTTATGGCTCATGTCATTGGGGCTGATCTGCCTCGGCGCAAGGCGGGTATTCTAAGGCTACGCTGGTTTCCGTTTGTCTTTATCCCTGCTCCCGTTCGGCGGGCGGGGCTGCAGCGTTGGCACTATCGAGCCCGCATCGGTCCGGCTCAGCCGATTTCCTGTGCGCCACGCGCCAGCGATCCGGTGATCGCTTCGCGCAGCACATCGATCACTTTCGGGCGAGGAAAACCGGCCCGCCAGGCAAGGGCTACCTTGCGGCCCGGTGAAGGTTTGACAAAGGGTTTCACGATCAACAGGTCCCGGGAGTAGCGATCTACACCTGCAGCGGTACTGGGCAGTACCGTAAGTCCCAGGCCGGATGCGACCATGTGCCGGATGGTTTCCAGCGAACTTCCTTCGACGGTAATGACGGCGTTGTTTTTCGCAGTGGCCGATGGGGCACAGGCCGGGCAGGCTTCGATGACCTGGTCCCTGAAGCAGTGTCCCGCTCCCAGCATCAGGATGGTTTCACCCTCAAGGTACTCCGGGCGCAGGAATTTCTTTCCTGCCAGCGGATGATCCGGTGGCAGCAGCACGACAAACGGCTCCTCGTAAACCGGTGCCGTGAGCATGCCGGGTTCCGAGAACGGCAGGGAAATGATGGCGACGTCCAGGGCGCCCTGTTTCAGTTTTTCCCTGAGGACCCCTGTGTAGTTCTCTTCGGCGATCAGGGGCATTTGTGGCGCCAGCTTGCGTAAATTGCCGATCAGGTCCGGAAACAGGTATGGCCCAACGGTGTAGATCGCGCCGATGTGAAGCCGGTGGCTCAGCTGGTCGCTTTCGGTTTCCGCCACCTGCCTGACCGCCTGGAATGCTTCCAGGGCCCGCTGCGCCTGCTCCACCACCCGTTTGCCGGCCTGCGTGACGTGAACCTCCTGGGTACCGCGCTCAAAAAGCGCAAGATCGAGCTCGGCCTCGAGCTTCTTGACAGCCACGCTCAGCGTCGGTTGGCTGACATGGCAGGCAGCAGCGGCCCTGCCGAAATGCCGTTCACGCGCCAGCGCAACAATGTAGCGGAGTTCAGAAAGGTTCAATGGATCCCTCCAGTGATAGCCACAGCCTATTACATCATTTAACAGATTCAATTGGAATCATTCTAAATTCGAACCTAGTATCAGGCGTATTATTCGAGGGAGGCAGTAGCCATGAAGTTCAGGAGTCTTTTTGTTGCAGCACTCGTCACGGTTGCCTGTGGCAGTGCATGGACCGAACCGCTGGGGCTTCCGCCGGTACCCATTCCGGCCGACAATCCCCAGACACCGGAGAAAGTGGCGCTGGGTGACCGGCTGTTTCATGATCCGAGTTTCAGCGCCGACGGCAAGGTCAGTTGTGCCACCTGCCATGCGCAGGCCAGGGCCTTCACGGACAACCTGCCGGTATCGACAGGGTTCGACGGTCGCACCGGTACCCGTAACGCACCCACGGTGATCAATTCCGCTTACATGACAACGCTGTTCTGGGACGGTCGCGAGCCGGACCTGGAAGGCCAGTCGAAACAACCGCCCGTTAACCCGGTGGAAGGAGGCCTTGCGGACCATACGCCGATACTCGCGGTGATACGGGACGATGCCGGCTATGTTGCCGGCTTTGAATCGGTATTCGGCGTCGATGCCGGAGAGATCACGATGGATCATGTAGCCAAGGCAATCGCCAGTTTCGAGCGAACGGTGATATCCGGAGATTCCCCGTTTGACCGCTATTACTATGGCGGTGAACCCGGTGCCATGACCGAGCAGCAGGTTCGTGGCCTGGATGTTTTTGTCAACAAGGGTCGTTGCGTGTCCTGCCATACGATAGAGCAGACCCAGGCACTGTTTACCGATAACCGGTTTCACAACATCGGCGTCGGCTTCAAGCGAATTCGCGGCAAGGAACAGGAAACGGCTGAACATTTCGTCAAAGCAAAAAGAGAGGGTGCCGATGTGGATATTGCGGTACTTACCGAAAAGCGGGTTTCAGAACTGGGCCGGTTTGCAGTGACCGAGAACATCACCGAGGTCGGTGCATTCAAGACACCGACGTTGCGTAATATCGAGCTGACAGCGCCATACATGCATGACGGGAGCGTGGCGACGCTGGAGGATGTCATTGAGTTCTACAACAACGGCGGACGGGATACGGACAGGGATCCTTTGTCCGGTTTTCTGAGCGGTGGTATCCGTCCGCTCGATTTAACAGAAGCAGAGAAGCAGGAGCTGGTTGCCTTCCTGAAGGCGCTCACCAGTCCCGATCTGTACCGATTTACCGATCGCTAGGAGGGGATTAGCATGCACAAATACAACCGTCGGGACCTCCTCAGGAATGGTGGCGCACTGCTGGCAGCAAGCAGTCTGCCGATCAGCATGGTGGAAGTGGCTTTTGGCCGGGACAGCGACCGGAGTTTTACCTTTGCCTATATTTCCGATTCGCACATTACCCATATCAGGGGGAAGGAGTTCGTTCGCAACTGGGATCGCGGGCTGATTCGTGCCGTTGCCGAGGCCAACCTGCTCGATCCGAAGCCGGATTTCTTTATATACGGCGGCGACATTGCGCAGCTCGGCAAGCCCGAGGAAATCGATCACGGGCTTGAAATTCTTTCCGGGCTGCGTGGCGATGTACGTTACGTGATGGGTGAGCACGATTACTACACTGACCTGGGTGAATACTGGCGCAGGCAACTCGGGCCTGATCACTACAGTTTCGATCACAAGGGCGTTCATTTCGTGGTGCTGAACAGCATTCTCACCCATGAATCCTGGATGCATCAGCGCTGGGGTTCCGGGATGGACCGCATGAAGCAGATGGCACGTCTGGATAACCCCGACGGCCAGCCGTTCATGGTGGGCAGCAGGCAGCGTGAATGGCTGCGCAAGGATCTTGAAACGGTTAAAAAAGACACGCCCGTCGTCGTGTTGTCGCATTCTCCGTTGCAGAAAATATTCAGGGGCTGGAATTTCTGGACGGATGACGCCGAGCAGGTTCAGGCCCTGCTGCAGCCATTCGACAAGGTGACCGTCCTGTATGGCCATGTACACCAGATTCAGACCAATCAGATCGGTAATATCAGCTTCCACGCCGCCATGGCGACCGCATGGCCCTGGCCTTATCCGTCGACCTACCGGCAGAAGGAATCCTATCTGCCCAAATTGACGGTCGAGATGAACCGTGCCGATCCATTTTTCGAACGGGATGCGACGGGCTGGCAGTTTATCAACCTGCATTCCGGGCGGACAGACGTTTCCTATCTTCTTCCGGACAACCAGAATCGGGTTGTTGCCTTCGACGAATCGGTCGGGCACCCGGTAGATCAGAATCAGAAAGGAATGACGGGGCGCAAACCACCGCAAAGGCATTATTGAACAGAGGGACAGGCAGATGATGAGTAAAACAAACTATCGACCGGCGCTTTTTTTGTTGCTGGGTCTGACCGGGGCGATTCAGTCAGTCCAGGCGGATGAATTTTCCGACCAGGACCTGGAACGCTGGCAAATGGAGTACCAGACAGTCGTTGATGAAGGTTCGATACTGTTCCATGGTGGCTTGGGAAACAGCAACACTGTCTCCTGCGATCAGTGTCATCCGAATGCTGCCAATACCCATCCGGAGACCTACCCGAAGTTTCAGCAACAGCTCGGGCGCGTGATCGCACTGTGGGAAATGATCAACTGGTGCCTGCTCAACCCGCTGGAAACCGCGCCTTTGGCGGCCGATGATCCGAAAATGATCGCATTGCAGGCATACATTGCCGAAGAGCGCAAAGGCGTTGCGCTCGATCCCGGCAAACACTGACGGGATCGAAAACAGCGGCCCCTGATTTGTGTCAATTACATCGGAACCCCGCCTTGCTACGTTTAATCCGTCAACACTGCAATGACGGAGCGTCAAGGGGGCAATCCGGATGTGTGCAACAAGAGCCCTGGGCCTGGCGGCCATCAGTTTTTTACTGTACTTCGCAGCCGCTGAGGCATCGTTTGCCGACTGGGGATGGGGTGACCACAAGCAGGTCAGTTACACCCCGGCGGGCAGCGGTTACCGGGCAATTGCGGCAGGCAACCGGCACAGTCTTGCGCTGGCAGCCGACGGGTCCATCGTCAGCTGGGGCGTGGATTCGAACCGGGTGGTTACCGATACCCCTGCCGGCAGTGGCTACCAGGCCATTGCAGCCGGTTATTACCATAGCGTGGCACTGACGGCCGACGGCTCCATCGTTGCCTGGGGGGATGACAGCTGGGGTCAGGTCAGCAATGTGCCCACCGGCAGCGGCTACATGGCGATTGCCGCGGGTAACCAGCACAGCCTGGCGCTGGCAGCGGACGGGTCCGTCGTTGCCTGGGGCTATGATGCCTGGGGCCAGGTCAGCGATGTGCCTGCCGGGGGTGGTTATGTGGCCATCGCGGTGGGTTGGAACCACAGTCTCGCGCTGGCAGCCGACGGCTCCATCGTGGGCTGGGGGTACGATGCCTGGCAGCAGGTCACCAGCCCCCCCGGCGGGGCGGGCTACCGGGCAATCGCCGGGGGTTACTCGCATAACCTGGCGCTGGGTGTCGACGGGTCCATCGTGAGCTGGGGGCTGGGCTCAAACCGGGTGGTGGCCAATGCACCCGGGGGCAGCGGTTATCGAGCGATTGTGGGGAGCAGTGACCATGCGCTGGCCCTGGCAGCGGACGGTTCCATCGTCGGCTGGGGCTACGACGCCTGGAACCAGGTCACCAACATCCCGCCCGGCGGCGGCTATGTGGCCATTGCGGTTGGCTGGTATCACAGCCTGGCGCTGGCGGCGGACGGCTCGATCGTAAGCTGGGGGCAGAACAACACGAACCAGGTCAGCAATATTCCCGCCGACGCCGGTTTCCGGCAAATAGGCGTGGCATCGATCGATTGATGGGCGCGAGGCGCAGCTCACGCTGATTCATTCCGGCGGGTGGTCCGGCGCTATAATCGCCGGATGATCGACCAATACTGTGAGCGCATCGATGCCGGTTTCTGGTCAGAGCCGGTCAATGCCCTGACCAACCTGGTTTTTATCGTTGCCGGGGTCGTGGCCCTGTCACTGTTGCGCAGGACCGCTGCGGCACCGGTGTATATGTGGGTGCTTGCCGGACTGATGATTTTGATCGGTATCGGCAGTTTCCTGTTTCACACGTTTGCAACGTCGTTGACGGCACTGGCCGATGTGCTGCCGATCTATGCGTTCCAGCTGACGTTTCTGTGGTGCTATCCGCGCTTCGCGCTAAGACTTGGCCGCTGGCCGACAGGCGCCTTGCTCGGGCTGTACCTTTTTGCAACGTATCTTTTCTCACGGCTGCCGTTCGCTTTGAACAATTCCGAGATGTATTTTCCGGCCGTATTGATACTGGGTCTGTACGCGATCATGGCCAGACTTCGTGCATCGCCCGGAGGAGTGCTGCTGATGATTGCCGCGGCTTTGTTTGTGGTTGCGCTGGTTGCGCGGACAGTCGACGAATGGTGGTGTGCCGGGTGGCCGCCGGGAACCCATTTTATCTGGCATACGCTGAACGGCGCGGTACTGTACCTGTGCTGGGCAGGGCTGTACCGGGCCTACCCCCGGCGCATGCAGCAATCCGAATCGCCATTGCCCTGATCGGGTCGAAGCAACGGGTTTCGGCATTTACCTAAGCGCCGATCCGGATAAGAGTACATCTGCGTATTTCCAGCATGCCCTCCGGGCGACAGAATGCCTCGACGGAGAACGCAAGTGCAACGAATTGGCCGGGCAGAGTTTCTCAGAGGCGACTGGGCGGGTCGAAATCGATCGACCCCGCTGCCGTGGTCCATCTCCGCCCGCGAGTTTTTCGAGACCTGTACCGGTTGCGATGCCTGTATCAAGGCATGTTCCCTGGGAATTATCGAGCGTGGCAGCAACGGTTACCCGCGCATGAATTTCTCGCGTCATTCCTGCACATTTTGCGGCGATTGTGCCAGGGCCTGTGAACAGGGCGCTTTCCACAGCAACGTCACCGAGCGCCAGCCGGCGCTGCTGCTGGCCTTTATTCACAAGGAGTGCCTGGCCCACAAGGATATCTTTTGCCGGGCCTGCAGCGAAGCCTGCGCCGCCGATGCCATTGCTTTTCACCCGGCGGTGCACAAGGTGCCACAGCCGGAGGTCGATCCTTTTGCCTGCACCGGTTGCGGCGAGTGCTATCGCTATTGTCCTGTCAATGCGATCCGGATCTGTCGAACGGAGTCCGTCTCGGGAGGGCGCCTGTCGTGACGCGGCTCGATATCAGCGGTGTGCTGGTGCATACCCGGGCCGACGAGATGCGCGAAATGTGCCTGCGACTGGAGGCGATCGACGGCGTCGAGATCCAGGCGAGCACCGATGACGGGCGCATTGTTGTGCTCATCGAAGCCGAAAATTCCACCAGTACGGCTGATTGTTTTCTCCAGGTGCAAAATCTGGAAGGCGTACTTTCCGCTGCACTTGTCTATCACCACAACGAAGAACTGGATCCTGTTGAAGAGGAGATCTCATCATGAAGCTGACGCGACGCAATTTCGTCAGGGCGAACGCAGCTGCTGCAACCGCAGCGGCAGCCGGTATCACTCTCCCGGCATCGACCGTAGCAGCGGCAAGCAACGACAAGATCCGCTGGGACAAGGCGCCATGCCGTTTTTGCGGCACCGGCTGCAGTGTTCTTGTCGGCGTAAAAGGCGGTCGTATCGTGGCGACCCAGGGAGACCCCGATTCGCCCGTGAATCGCGGCCTCAACTGTATCAAGGGGTATTTCCTGTCGAAGATCCAGTACGGCAGCGATCGTCTTACCCAGCCGCTGTTGCGCATGACCGATGGCCGCTACGACAAGCAGGGAGAGTTCACTCCCGTAAGCTGGGACAAGGCCTTCGATGTCATGGCCGAGAAGTTCAAAAAAGTGCTCAAGGAGAAAGGGCCGACAGCCGTAGGCATGTTTGGCTCGGGGCAGTGGACCGTCTGGGAAGGCTATGCGGCATCGAAACTCTACAAGGCCGGTTTTCGCAGCAACAATATCGATCCCAACGCACGTCACTGCATGGCGTCGGCAGTGGCCGGGTTTATCCGCACCTTCGGATCGGACGAGCCGATGGGCTGTTACGACGATTTCGAGCATGCCGATGCCTTTGTGCTCTGGGGAGCGAACATGGCCGAGATGCATCCGATACTCTGGTCACGGCTGACCGATCGGAGGCTTACCCACGAGCAGTGTCATGTGGCTGTGTTGTCGACGTTCAAGAACCGGAATTTCGACCTGGCCGATAACGGCATTGTTTTTACGCCGCAAACCGACCTTGCAATACTGAACTACATTGCGAATCACATTATCGAATCGGGGGCCGTGAACAAGGCTTTCCTGGACAGGCATGTCAACCTGCGCAAAGGCAACACGGATATCGGCTACGGTCTCAGGCCGGCGCATGCCCTCGAGAAAGCCGCTGCAAACAATGGCAAGGCGGGTGGTTCCTCGCCGATGACTTTCGATGAATACAGAAAATTCGTTTCCAAATACGATCTCGACTATACCTCCGAGCTGAGCGGGGTACCCAAGGATCAGCTCAAGCGCCTCGCTGAGCTGTATTCAGACCCGGACCGCAAGGTCATGTCGTTGTGGACAATGGGGGTTAACCAGCATGCCCGCGGAACCTGGTGCAACAACCTGATCTATAACATTCATCTGTTGACCGGCAAGATATCGGAGCCGGGCAATGGCCCGTTCTCGCTGACCGGCCAGCCCTCGGCCTGTGGCACCGCACGTGAAGTCGGCACCTTTGCGCATCGGCTTCCGGCAGACCTGGTGGTCAAGAACGAAAAACACCGTGATTTTTCGGAAAAGGTCTGGAAGCTGCCCAAAGGGACCCTGCCCGGGAAGCCCGGTTTTCATGCGGTGTTGCAAAACCGGATGCTTAAAGACGGCAAGCTCAACGCGTACTGGGTGATGTGCAATAACAATATGCAGGCAGCGCCCAATATGAATGAGGAGACCTTTCCGGGTTATCGAAATCCCGATAATTTCATCGTCGTATCGGATCCGTACCCGACGGTTACCGCGATGGCGGCGGACCTGATCCTGCCGACCGCGATGTGGGTCGAAAAAGAAGGCGCCTACGGCAATGCCGAGCGACGCACGCAGTTCTGGCGGCAACAGGTCGAGGCGCCGGGAGAGGCCCGTTCGGATCTGTGGCAACTGGTCGAGTTTTCGAAGCGCTTCAAGGTGGAGGATGTCTGGGATGAAGCGCTGATCTCGCAGATGCCGGAGTATCGCGGCAAAACGCTTTTCGATGTGCTGTTTGCCAATGGCCAGGTCAACAAATATCCAAAGCAGTCCGTTACTGACGACCGGGGCAATGAATACCTCAATCATGAAATGGATTCGTTCGGGTTCTATCTGCAAAAAGGCCTGTATGAAGAGTACCGGATCTTCGGTACCGAGGGGCCCAAAAAAGGACACAATCTCGCTGCGTTCGATCAGTACCATGCGTCGCGCGGTTTGCGCTGGCCCGTGGTCGACGGCAAGGAAACCTTGTGGCGCTATCGCGAGGGCTTCGATCCTTTCGTTGCCGAAAACGAGTCGGTCAGGTTTTATGGCAAGCCCGATGGCAAGGCGGTGATATTTGCGGTGCCCTATGAACCGCCTGCAGAGTCGCCGGACGATGACTATAACCTGTGGTTGTGCACCGGCAGGGTTCTGGAGCACTGGCACTCAGGGTCGATGACCCAACGGGTACCGGAGCTGTACCGGGCGGTGCCCGATGCACTGGTGTTCATGCACCCGGACGATGCAGAAAGCCGCGGTCTCAAGCGCGGCATGGCTGCCCGGCTTGAAACCCGGAGGGGTGCCATCAAGGTTCAGGTGGAAACGCGGGGGCGTAACCGGCCACCCATGGGGCTGGTATTCGTGCCGTGGTTCGATGCCCGCCGGCTGGTCAACAAGCTGACCCTGGATGCGACCTGTCCGATCTCCAAGGAAGCCGATTTCAAGAAGTGTGCGGTCAGGATAACGCGCGCCTGAAGTCAATGAACTCGAAAGATGAGCAGGGCAGCGTGTGGACGACCGGGTTAGGCAGTCAAGGCGGCGGTTTCTCGGCGATACCGCGAAAAGCGTCTGTGGCGTTTCGCTGGCAGGGCTCGCGCTGGGGCTCCATGCGAGCAAGTCCATGGCCCTGCCGGCAACCGCGCTGCGCCCGCCGGGCGCCTTATCCGAAGACGAATTTCTCGGAGCGTGTATTCGCTGCGGGCAGTGTGTTCGCGATTGTCCGTACGACACGCTCCACCTGGCGACATTGGGTGAGAACGTGACAGTGGGTACGCCTTTTTTTACCGCCCGTGATATCCCCTGCGAGATGTGCCCGGATATCCCCTGCCTCGTTGCCTGTCCCACCGGCGCACTCGATCCGGAGTTGACGGATATCGACGAGGCGCGAATGGGAGTTGCGGTGCTGGTTGATCAGGAAAACTGCCTGAGCTATCTGGGTATACGCTGTGAAGTCTGCTACCGCGTCTGCCCCTTGATCGACGATGCCATCACCCTTGAACTGGAGCACAACCAGCGCAGCGGCAAGCACGCATTTTTCCTCCCCACGGTACATGCGGATCACTGCACCGGTTGCGGCAAGTGCGAGGCGGCCTGCATTCTCGAGGAAGCCTCGATCAAGGTGTTGCCGCGCGAACTGGCGCGCGGCAAACCGGGCACCGGTTATCGCATCGGCTGGGAGGAGAAAGAGAAGTACGGCGAGAGCCTGGTGACACCCGATCCGGAACACCGCTATCAGTTGCCCGAAGGCCTGCAGTACGACTACGAGGGCGAGGGTCTGCTGCGTGGCCAGGGGCAGGACACGGTGCCTTTTTCCAGTGATCCGCTGGAGACGCTAAGACAGGGGCAGCGACCGGGGCAGCGACAGGGGCAGGAAGAACAGTGAGTGCCGAACATACAATCCCCGGGGCGGAATCGATGGCGGCCAAGGGCTGGCTTGGCGCCCACAAGTGGTTGATCCGTCGCAGGGCGGTGCAGTTGACGATACTGCTGATGTTTCTGCTCGGTCCGTGGGCAGGACTGTGGATCGTGAAGGGCAACCTGAATGCCAGCCTGACACTGGGAGTACTGCCGCTGACCGACCCCTATGTGTTGCTGCAGAGTGTGCTTGGCGGTTATTGGCCGGAAACAAACGCCTGGCTGGGTGCTGGCATTGTGCTTGCAGTGTATTTGCTGGTCGGCGGGCGGGTGTATTGCTCCTGGGTTTGTCCGGTCAATATGGTCACCGATGCAGCCCATTCGCTGAGATTGCGGCTGGGATTGAGCGGTGGACTGCGGATATCGCGAGCGGCGCGCTACTGGATGCTGGGCATGACGCTGGTCATCTCCATGGCGCTGGGTGTCGTTGCATGGGAACTGGTGAACCCGGTTTCCATGCTTCATCGCGGAATCATTTTCGGTATGGGGCTGGGCTGGCTGGCGATCCTCGCGGTGTTTCTGTTCGAATTCGGCGTCAGCCGCCATGGCTGGTGCGGACGGTTGTGTCCGGTCGGGGCATTTTATGGGTTGCTGACGGTGCCGGCTGTTTTGAAGGTCACCGCCGCGAATCGTGAACAATGCAACGATTGCATGGATTGCCTGAAAATCTGCCCCGAACCCCGGGTGATCACGCCGGCGCTGAAAGGAGCCGGCAAAGGTATTGGCCCGGTGATTCGCTCCGCAAGCTGTACCAACTGCGGGCGTTGCATTGATATTTGCTCAAAGGATGTCTTTCGTTTTGCCACGCGATTCAGTCATCACGAGACCACCGGTATTTTTCATCCAAAGGAGGTTCAGTCATGAAGCGATTCCTGATTCTGTCCTGTGTTTTTTTCGTCAGCGGCATGTTTTCGCTGCCAACCGTTGCAGCAGACGATGAAATACAGTCTTTGCGCGGTGCTGCGGGTATCGAAGATGAATCCGCCGCACCGGTCATCAAGCATTGGGCGCCCGACCAGGAGCCCATTGAACGGGACTATGTGCAGCAACCGCCGCTGGTTCCCCATTCGGTAGAAGGCTACAAGATCAACCGCAAATCGAACAAGTGCCTGACCTGTCACAGCTGGACCAGGTACAAGGAAGCGGGGGCCACCAAGATAAGCCAGACGCACTTTGCCGATCGTGACGAAAACGTCCTGGCCAATATCGCACCGCGGCGATATTTCTGCGACCAGTGCCACGTGCCACAAAGAGACGCGAAACCGCGCGTAAAGAATACCTTCGAGCCGGTGCCGGCGATTCATCAGCCCTGAGCGAAAAGGCATTTATCATGAATGACAAGCATAGAAAGGATGAGGGTTCAGCAAGCCGCCCGGGGGGGTGGCGAGCGTTCTTTTTGCGCCCCAGTGCACGTTACTCGGTGGCTACTTTAGTCGTTGCGGGCGTGGTGGTCGGAGTCCTGTTCTGGGGCGGTTTCAACTGGGCCATGGAATTGAGCAATACCGAGACTTTCTGCATTTCCTGCCACGAAATGAAGGTTAATGTCTACGAGGAGTACAAAGATACGCTTCACTATACTAATCGCACCGGTGTACGGGCCACCTGCCCGGACTGCCATGTGCCCAAGGCGTGGCATCACAAGGTGGTGCGAAAAATCTTTGCTACCAACGAGCTGTTCCACAAGATGATCGGAACCATCGACACACCGGAGAAATTCGAGGCGAAGCGACTTGAACTGGCGCGCGTGGTCTGGCGCACCATGGAACGCACGGACTCGCGCGAGTGCCGCAACTGCCATGACTATGAGTCCATGGATTACATGGATCAGAGCCGCCGGGCGGTGGATCGCCATATCGCGGGTTTCGACGAAGGGGAGACCTGCATCGATTGTCACAAGGGGATTGCCCACTCTTTGCCGGACATGCATGACGAGGATCCGAGTATCGTGATAGGTACCGTAGCGGAATGATCGGGGGCCTGGGCGGCCCCGGTCATTCCCGGCTAATGTAACTTTCGCGCCATCGACCGGCACAAACTTGCCGAAATCTTGACGGGGTTCCTGTGATCCCGCGGCCCGTGCAGTAATATGGCACTGCATGAGCATCCTGACGAACTATCGGTATAATATTAATATTAATCAGATAGTTAACATAATCATTTGAAGTGATTTATTTGGCGCATGTCTGACTCTCCCGCAGGATGTCCGGGCTGCATCCGGCACCCGGGCAGTTGGCGTATTTCATGGGGCTGGCACATCGATGTGCCGGCCCACAGGCAAAACAGACTGGAAGACCATGGCATCAGGCGACAACACGAAACGATCTTCGGGCGTCATCGGGAAAATACCGGCCCCTGGAACCCCGGCGCCGGATGCTGTGACTGACAGACGCAGCAATTCGCATCGCCGCAGTCATTCCCTGTGGTCGTTCATCTATGGCGGTCTCCGGCCGCGCAGGCGGGTGGGTCGGCGCAGCGAAGACCAGACCCAGGTCTTCCTCGATTGGCATGAACCCCGTTTCCTGTACCTGGCGCTGGGGATCATGCTGATGAGCTGTGTCGATGCGCTGTTGACGCTCAACCTGCTGGCGGCCGGCGCTCAGGAAATCAATGTATTCATGGATGCCCTGATTGTGCGCGATGTGGGAGACTTCCTGGTGGCAAAGCTGGGCATGACCGGCGTCAGCGTGGTTTTCCTCGTGGTGGCCGCCAGACGCCGGTTTCTCGGCCGCATCCAAGTATTCAGGATCCTGGAGGTGTTTTGCCTTGGCTATGCAGCGCTGATTGCCTACGAAATCTACCTGATCAATCTCTATCTGAGCGATATCTACCCGGATTCCTGGTCCGGTTTCTGGGCCATCATGCGGGGCTAGCGCTTCGTCAGGCCCGGGCCTGCGGACTTTTTGGCACCGCCTTGCCCGTACGGATACTAATACGGTGAAGCTTCGGCTACACTCCGCGCCCTTGATCGAAGCCCTATACCGAATATCATCGAAGTATTACCGTTTTCCGGGCCGTTGGGTGCATGAGCCAGTCTCTTAAAAAACGATACGCCAGCTCACCCCTGTATGGGGCCAATGCCACCTATGTTGAGGAGCTCTACGAAGCGTATCAGCAGGATCAGGCATCCGTTCCCGACCAATGGCAGGCGTTTTTCCGGGCCATGGGCGACGCTGGAATCGGTGCCGGGCCCGGTACGCCGCGTATACAACCGGCCCCGACCGGTCACGCCGGACGTATAGCTCGAGCCGTCCCCGGCCGGGCGGCAGGCAACGGCGCCGGAGAGAAGCAGGCGGCCGTCTCGCGGCTGATCCAGGTCTACGGCCTGCGTGGCCACCAGATTGCCGATCTCGATCCTTTGCGTCTCGAACAACGGCGTATGCCGGTGGTGCTGAAGCCGGATTACCTGGGCCTGACCGATGGCGATATGGAGACCGAGTTTTATACCGGCGGACTGTCATCGGCGGCGCGAAGAAAAATGCGCCTGCGGGAAATTCTCGATGTGCTCAAGCGGGTCTACTGCGGCAGGATCGGGGCGGACTTTGCTCACCTGTCGCGGGGCCGGGAGCGTCGCTGGATTCGTTCCTATATGGAGAAGGGCTTGCTGGGGGATCCGTTCAGCGATGAGGAGCGGCGCAATATCCTCAAGCAGATCAACGCAGCAGAAGGGATTGAGCGCTATCTGCATACCCGCTACGTCGGCCAGAAACGATTTTCGCTCGAGGGTGCCGACAGCATGATTCCGATGCTCGATGACCTCATCCAGCAGGGCGGGACCACCGGTATCCAGGAAATCGTCATTGGCATGGCACACCGCGGGCGCATCAATGTGCTGGTGAATGTGCTCGGAAAATCCCCCGAGGATCTTTTTTCCGAGTTCGAAGGCAAGCATTTGCCGGAGCAGTTCAGCAGTTCCGGGGACGTCAAGTACCACATGGGGTTCTCTTCCGATATCAGCACCCCGGGCGGCAATGTGCATGTCGCGCTGGCGTTCAATCCATCCCATCTCGAAATCGTGAATCCGGTGGTCGAAGGTTCCGTTCGCGCCCGCCAGGAAAGACGTTCGGATTACTCGGGTGACGAAATACTGCCGGTCATCATTCATGGAGATGCCGCGTTCGCCGGCCAGGGTGTCGTGGCGGAAACGTTTAAGATGTCCCAGGCACGGAGTTTTTTCACCGGCGGAACGGTTCACATCATCTGCAACAACCAGATCGGTTTTACGCTGAGCGATCCCCGGGACGCGCGCTCGACTCCGTATTGCAGCGATGTGGCGCGGATGGTCGAAGCGCCGGTGTTTCATGTCAATGGGGACGATCCGGAGGCAGCCGTGTTCGTCACACGGATGGCGCTGGAGTACCGGCAGACTTTTCACAAGGATGTGGTCATCGACCTGGTGACCTACCGGCGCCACGGACACAACGAGGCGGACGAGCCTGCGGCTACGCAGCCGCTCATGTACCAGGCGATCAAAAAGCATCCGACGGTCCGGCAGCTCTATACCCAGCGCATGGTGGAACAGGGTGTCATGGATGCCACCGAGCCGGCCGGCCTCATGGAAGACTACCGCCGCCGTCTGGAGCAGGGAGAGCCCCTGCCGCACGCCGTGCTGGGCATGATCGGCAATGAATATACGGTTGACTGGAGCAGTCATCTCAATGCCGCCTGGGAAGAGCATGTCGATACCACGATCAGCAAGCCGGATGCTGAGGCGCTGGCACAGGAAATCACCCGCCAGCCGGAAGGCTTCACGCTGCATCCACGGGTGGTCAGGATCGTCAACGACCGCAAACGGATGGCGGCCGGGGAAATACCGATGGACTGGGGTTTCGCGGAACTGATGGCCTACGGCAGTTTGCTCAAAGCAGGTTTCCGGGTGCGGTTGACGGGGCAGGACAGCCGCCGGGGTACATTTTTTCATCGTCATGCCGCGCTTTTTGACCAGGTGACGGGACGGTCGCATGTGCCGCTCGAAGATGTCGACAATCGGCGCGGTTCATTCGTGGTGACCGACTCGCTGTTGTCCGAAGAGGCGGTGCTTGGATTCGAGTACGGGTATGCGACCACGGATCCCGATACCCTGGTGATCTGGGAGGCCCAGTTCGGCGATTTTTGCAACGGCGCCCAGGTGGTCATCGACCAGTTCATCAGCTCGGGTGAATCGAAGTGGGGCCGTTTGTGCGGGCTGGTGCTGTTCCTGCCGCATGGCTACGAAGGCCAGGGGCCGGAGCATTCCTCCGCCCGCCTGGAGCGCTTTTTGCAGCTTTGCGCGGAAAACAATATGCAGGTTTGCGTACCTTCGACACCGGCACAGATGTTTCACATGCTGCAACGGCAGATGTTGCGCGCGTTGCGCAAGCCGCTGATCGTGATGACGCCAAAGAGCCTGTTGCGCCACCGTCTTTCGAGTTCGCCGGTTGCCAGCCTGTCCGAGGGCCGTTTCTATCCCGTCTTGCCCGAGACCGATGACATCGAGGCCGCGTCAGTGACCAGGATTGTCCTGTGCAGCGGCAAGGTCTATTTCGACCTGCTCGAGGCCCGGCGTGCAAACGAGATCGAGCACATCGCGATCGTCAGGATCGAGCAGCTTTATCCGTTTCCGGCCGCTGAGTATGCGAAGATTCTCCTTGCTTATCCGCAGGTCACGGAAATTGTCTGGTGCCAGGAGGAACCGCAGAACCAGGGTGCCTGGTACCGGATTCGCCATAACCTTCAGGAACCTCTTGGTGAGCATCAGAATCTTTCCTATACGGGACGACAGGGGGCGGCAGCGCCGGCGTCGGGAATTTATCAACTTCATGTGCAGCAGCAACAGATACTGGTTGCCGATGCATTGAACATCAGCGCTTCCGCCGGCAGTTGAGTCAGCCGGTTTGCGGAGTCCGGTCTACAGGTAGTAAAAGTAAATATGAGTATTGAAGTAAAAGTACCGCAGTTGCCCGAGTCGGTGGCCGATGCCACGCTGGTCTCCTGGCACAAGGCCCCCGGTGATACGGTTCAGCGCGATGAAACGCTGGTGGACCTGGAAACCGACAAGGTGGTTCTGGAGGTTCCGGCTCCCGTCAGCGGTGTCATCAGGGAGATCCTGATCGGCGATGGCGTCACCGTCACCAGTGGTGAGTTGCTGGCCAGGATCGACGCAGGGGAGGCGGCCGAGGTACCCGTGGCGGCGGTTGAACAGGCCGATCAGGCTCCCGCGGCAGTCGCGGATGACGGCGGGCCGGCCGACGAGCGCAATGCGGCCAAGCTGAGCCCTGCAGTACGCCGGTTGCTCGATGAGCACGATATCGATCCGGCCCAGATCAGGGGTTCCGGCAAGGGTGGCAGAATACTGAAAGCGGATGTACTGAGTTTCCTGGAGCAAACGGCGCATCTCGATGACGCGGCGGAAGAGCCGTCGGCCGGGGTTTTGCCGGATGTGCCCGGCGCCCTGCCGCCCGATATGCCTCCGGCCTCGCCGCGGCAGGATGAGCGCGTGCCGATGTCGCGCCTGCGCGCCCGGATTGCCGAACGCATGGTGGAAGCCCAGCAGACCTCGGCCATGCTGACGACCTTCAATGAAATCGACATGAGCAAGGTCATCGACCTGCGGAAGAAATACAAGGAAGCTTTCACGGAAAAACACGGTGTGGGTCTGGGCTTCATGTCATTTTTCGTCAAGGCGGTTGTCGAGGCATTGGGCCGGTTCCCGGTCGTCAACGCCTCGGTGGAAAACAACGAGATTGTCTATCACAACTACTTCGATATCGGCATTGCAGTATCTTCCAAACGGGGCCTGATCGTTCCGGTGGTGCGGGATGCGGACCTGCTGGGTTTTGCCGGGATCGAGGGAACCATTCGCGATTATGCGCAGAAGGCCCGGGACGGCACGATTTCGATGGAGGAACTGATTGGCGGCACCTTTACGATCACCAACGGCGGGGTATTCGGTTCAATGCTGTCCACTCCCATCCTGAATCCGCCGCAAAGTGCCATTCTCGGCATGCACAATATTCAGCAGCGCGCGATGGTGGTCGACGGTGAAGTGGTGGCGCGCCCCATCATGTATGTGGCGCTGACCTACGATCATCGTATTATCGACGGGCGCGAGGCGGTGCAGTTCCTCGTGGCGGTCAAGGAGTCGCTGGAAGATCCCGGCCGGCTTTTGTTACAGATCTGAATTTTCTGACACCTGTTTGATTCGGAGTACTTGATGAGCAGCAAGTTTGATGTGGTCGTCATCGGGGCGGGCCCCGCAGGATATGTCGCGGCCATCAGGGTGGCGCAACACGGGCTGAGCGTTGCCTGCATTGATGCCTGGGTTACGGACCAGGGCGAGCCTTCGTTCGGCGGGACCTGCCTGAACGCGGGCTGTATCCCCTCCAAGGCGTTGCTGGAGTCCTCGGAACTTTACCATCGCGCCAAAGTCGACTTTGGCAAGCACGGCATCGGCATCAGGGAACTGTCGCTGGATCTGGCTGCGATGCAGGCGCGCAAAGAAGGCATTGTCAGGCAGTTGTGTACCGGTATTGGCGCACTGTTCAAGGCGAACGGCATTACCGGCCTGAGCGGGCGGGGCCGCCTGTTGCCGGAAAACAAGGTCGAGTACTCACCGCATGACGGTGAGTCCGAGCTGATCGAAGCGGAGCATGTGATCCTGGCCACCGGTTCCGAACCTGTCGAGTTGCCGGCCGTCCCGTTCAACGGCACGACAGTGGTCGATTCCGCCGGCGCACTTGAATTTGATGCCGTGCCCGAACGGCTCGGGGTGATTGGCGCCGGCGTGATCGGCCTGGAACTCGGCAGCGTCTGGCAACGGCTGGGCGCCGATGTCACGATACTCGAAGCCATGGACCAGTTTCTGTTCATGGCGGATGAACAGATCGCCAGGGAGGCGCAGCGGCAGTTCAAGCGCCAGGGACTGGATATCCGGCTCGGCGCCCGGGTGCGGGCGCTGGAGACCACCGGCTCCGGGGTTCGCCTGGCTTATGAAGACACCCACGGGGGGCACGATATTTCCGTAGACCGCGTCGTTGTCGCGGTGGGCAGGAAGCCCTGTACGGAAGGTTTGCTGGACCCGCTCTGCGGCGTGGCCGTTGATGAACGGGGGTTTATCGATGTCGATAATGTGTGCCGGACCACGGCGGGCAATGTCTGGGCGATCGGCGATGTAGTGCGCGGGCCGATGCTGGCGCACAAGGGCTCCGAAGAAGGCGTGATGGTTGCAGACCTGATCGCGGGCGAAGTCGCGAGCATGGACTACGATATCATTCCCTCGGTTATCTATACCTCGCCGGAGATTGCCTGGGTCGGGAAAACCGAAGCAGAGCTGAAAGCCGGCGGTACTGCGTTCAAGACCGGGACCTTCAATTTCGCCGCCAGTGGCCGTGCCCAGGCGATGGATCAGGGCGCCGGGCTGGTCAAGGTCATCTCCTGCGTCGAAACGGACCAGATTCTGGGTGTCCATATCGTCGGCCCGCTGGCAGGGGAACTGATCGGTGAGGCAGTCGTGGCAATGGAGTTCCAGGCCAGCACCGAGGATTTGCAGCGGACCATACACGGGCATCCCACCCTGACCGAGGCCGTGCACGAGGCGGCACTGTCAGTGGACAAGCGGGCGATTCATGCGATCAATCATTGAGTTGCGTGGGGGCAGGGCATTTTCGGTTATCATTACCGCGTTGTTGTGTAGGAGAGTACAGAAATGAGGATTTTCCTGTCCCTGGTGGGCGTAATGCTGTGCGCGCAGGTTGTCGCCGACGAAATAGACTTGAGTGTCAATTCCGACGCTGTCCGATTGATGTACGGCCATTCATTCCGGGCCAACGAACTGCAGTTCAGTGCAGGCTGGCTCAATGATTCCGACAAGGGCGATGTCGTCAACCTCGATCTGCAGCTGGTCAGCGATGCAACCGAGGGCAATACGCCGGTCAAGGCGGGACTGGGAGGCCGGGTCGCCTGGTTTGACGGCAAAGGCAACAACCAGACCGGCATCGCGCTGGGAATCGGCGGCTTTTTCCGCTATCCCCTGCCGCGCTATAACCGGTTCAGCGTCGGCGGGTACCTGTACTACGCGCCGGATGTGCTGAGTTTCAGCGATGGCAGTACGTTTATTGATACCGCTGTTCGCATCAGCTACAACGTCCTGCGGGAAGCGGATGTGTTTGTCGGCGCGCGCTATGTCAAGGGCGAATACGACAGTGCCCCCGATGTGAAATTCGATACCGGCCTGCATGTTGGTATCAATCTGAGGTTTTAACGGGAACGATGGCCGGCCACAGTAAATGGGCGAATATCCAGCACAGGAAGGGCGCCCAGGATAAGAAACGCAGCAAGCTTTTTACCAAACTGATTCGGGAAATCACGGTGGCAGCGGGGGCCGGCGGGGGCGATCTTGCGGCCAATCCCAGGCTCCGGCTGGCGGTGGACAAAGCCAAAGCGCAGAGCATGCCCAAGGACAACATCGAGCGGGCGATCAAGCGTGGCAGCGGCGATCTTGAAGGCATCAATTTCGAGGCAATCACCTACGAAGGGTACGGGCCCGGCGGCGCTGCGGTAATGGTCGAGTGCCTGACCGACAACCGCAACCGGACGGTTGCCGAGGTTCGTCATGCATTTACCAAGTACGGCGGTAACCTGGGTGCGGACGGGTCCGTTGCCTATCTGTTCAGCCAGGTCGGTTTGATCAGCTATGACAGCAGTGCCGATGAAGATACCATCATGGAAGCCGCTATCGAGGCGGGCGCCGAAGATGTGGTGACCAATGATGACGGCTCGATCGATGTGCTGACCGATCCGGCGGATTTCGAGGTGGTACGCGATGCCCTGGCAGCCGCCGGCCTCGAGCCGGAGCTTGCCGAGATCACCAGGCGCTCATCGGTGACCGCGGAGTTGAACGAAAAAGAAGCCGGCAGCATGGTCAAGATGCTGGAATTGCTGGAGGATCTCGATGATGTGCAGGAGGTTTGTTCCAATGCGGAAATCTCGGATGAAATTCTTGCCAGTCTCTAGCGCGGATGAACCGTAGTACGGTCCGGGGCAGCTTTGGCACACTGGATACGCATTCTCGGCATCGATCCCGGTTCCCGAATTACCGGTTACGGGGTAATCGATACCAATGGACTTGCAACCCGTTACATCGCCAGCGGATGTATTCGGATGACCACGGGCGATTTGCCGCAGCGTTTGAAGATCATTCATACCGGCGTGCGGGCGATTGTGCAGGAGTTTCAGCCCGGGCAGCTGGCTATCGAGCAGGTGTTCATGCACCGCAATGCAGACAGCGCATTGAAGCTTGGCCAGGCCCGTGCCGCGGCGATCTGTGCAACATTTGATGCGGATGTCGAGTGCTTTGAATATGCTGCACGAGCGGTCAAGCAATCCGTCGTCGGGCGTGGCGGTGCTGACAAGCGCCAGGTGCAGCACATGGTGAAAACATTACTGAGGCTCTCTGACCAGCCTGCGCCGGATGAAGCGGATGCGCTGGCGGTGGCACTGTGCCATGCTCATCATCAGCCGTTAAACCATCGCATTGCGGCTTCGGCCCGGCAGTCCGGGAGGGATTCCGGATGATCGGCTTTGTGCGGGGTATCCTCGCGGTCAAGGAACCGCCGTTACTGGTTGTGGATGTCAACGGTGTGGGCTATGAACTCGAGGCACCATTGTCGACCTGTCTTCAGCTGCCTGCGCTTGGCGAAGAAGTGCAGTTGCGTACGCATTTGCTGGTTCGCGAGGACCAGCATACCTTGTTCGGGTTTGCCAGCGAGCGTGAGCGCGGCTTGTTCCGCAGCCTGCTGAAAGTCAGCGGCGTGGGTGCAAAACTGGCCATTACGATTCTGTCGGGCATCAGCGTGGATGATTTTGCCCAGGCGATTCAGACCGAGGATACCGCCACGCTGGTACGCATGCCGGGGGTTGGCCGCAAAACGGCCGAGCGCCTGATTGTGGAAATGCGGGATCGTATCAGCCAGTCTGCAGACGGCGGGTTCAGCGGTGCAGCGCTGCCGGCGGGGGCGGGGCAAAGCGCGCGTTCCGAGGCCTATACGGCGCTGGTATCGCTCGGGTACAAACCGGCCGAAGCGCGACGTATGCTGGACAAGGCGGACTCTGAGTCGGCTTCTACCGAAGAGATTCTGCGTGCCGTGCTGAAATCGGCAGCACCGGTCAACTAGGTGTGCAGGCGAGCGCCGGGCACCGTGAAGAGGGCAAAAACGAGTGACAGAGAATGACCGGATAGTATCCATGTCGCCACGACCGGAAGAGGAGGCCGTGGAGCGGGCGATTCGACCGCAGCGGCTGGCGGACTACGTCGGCCAGGGTGCCGTCAAACGCCAGATGCGGATTTTCATTTCCGCCGCACAGAAACGAACCGAAGCGCTGGATCATGTGCTGATATTCGGTCCGCCTGGTCTGGGCAAGACCACGCTGGCTCATATTATCGCCAATGAACTCGGGGTCAATTTACGCCATACATCGGGTCCCGTCCTGGAGCGGCCCGGTGACCTGGCCGCCATGCTGACCAACCTGGAACCGAACGATGTGCTGTTCGTCGATGAGATTCATCGCCTGAGCCCGGTCGTCGAAGAGGTCCTGTATCCGGCGATGGAAGATTTCCAGCTCGATATCATGATCGGTGAGGGGCCGGCAGCACGATCCATCAAGCTCGATGTGCCGCCGTTTACACTGGTAGGCGCGACCACCCGGGCAGGTCTTCTGACTTCGCCGTTGCGGGATCGTTTCGGCATCGTACAAAGACTCGAGTTTTACTCTGAAAGCGAGTTGCATGACATTACGCTGCGTTCGGCACAGATTATCGGCATACCCATTGACGATGACGGTGCGCGCAAGGTTGCACAGCGGGCCCGGGGTACGCCAAGAATCGCCAATCGCCTGTTAAGGCGGGTGCGTGACTTTGCCGAAGTAGAGGGTGCGGGCAGAATCGACGAAGCCACGGCAGGCTCCGCCATGGACTTGCTGGAAGTCGATTTGCACGGTTTCGATGTGATGGATCGCAAACTGTTGCTGGCCATCATCGAACGGTTCGATGGCGGGCCGGTCGGTATCGAGTCGCTGGCCGCAGCCATCGGTGAGGAACGGGGCACCATCGAGGATGTGCTTGAACCGTTCCTGATTCAGCAGGGGTTTATGATGCGCACTGCGCGTGGCAGGGTTGCCATGCAGCGCGCTTATCTGCATTTTGGAATACAGGCGCCGGACGGAAGCGAAGAACCGACCATGCCGCTGTTTGAAAAGGGATCTACCTGATGATTGCTGATGTGTCGATTCTCCAGCTGGTGCTGGAGGCGAGTTTCATTGTTCAGGGGGTGCTGCTGGCTTTGCTGGCCGCATCGGTCGCCTCCTGGGCGATTATCGTGCGTAAACGCAAGGTATTGCGGCGTGCGGTGAGCGGGTCCGATGCTTTTGAATCGAGTTTCTGGTCGGGTGGCGACCTGACGACGATTTACCGGGATATTTCGAAAGGCAAAACGCCGTCGGACATGGCCGGATTGTTCGAAGCGGGGTTCCGGGAGTTCCGGCGTCTCAACCAGCAGCAGGGCATGCCCCCGGGCGAGATCGTCGAGGGCGCCCAGCGCGCCATGCGCGTTGCCCAGATGCGCGAAATGGACAGGCTGGAGCACAACCTGGCGACGCTGGCGACCATTGGCTCGACCAGTCCTTATGTCGGCCTTTTCGGCACGGTATGGGGCATCATGAGTTCCTTCCAGGCGCTGGGCAATGTGCAGTCCGCGACACTGGCGATGGTTGCGCCGGGAATCGCAGAAGCGCTGATCGCTACTGCAATGGGCCTGTTTGCCGCGATACCGGCGGTGATCGCCTATAACCGGTATGCCGACCAGGTCATGCGTCTTGAGGTTCGCTACGAGACTTTTACGGAAGAATTCTCGACGATTCTTCAGCGCCACGCCCGCGGCAAGTCGTCCGCCGCATCGAAGCCGGACACCTGATCGATGGCACGGGTCAGAAAACGACGGCTGATGGCAGAGATCAATGTGGTGCCCTATATCGATGTCATGCTGGTGCTGTTGATCATCTTTATGGTCACTGCCCCGTTGTTGACCCAGGGTGTCAAGGTCGATTTGCCGGATGCCGCTGCCGAACCTCTCGACCCTGATCTCACCAGGGAAAACGATCCGTTGATTCTGTCGGTGGATAAAAACGGCCTGCTCTATCTGAATGTCGGCGATAACGAAGACACCGCCAGGCAACCCAGGGAAATCCTGACGCTGGCATCGGCCGTGCTGCGACAAAAACCGCAGACAGCAGTGCTGGTCAAGGCCGACCAGGGCGTGTCTTACGGCAGGGTCGTGACGGCCATGGTCATATTGCAGAAGGCCGGGGCGAAAAAACTGGGGTTTCTGACCGACCCGGCGGAACTACAGGATCTGGAAGCACTCTGAATCAGCTGTGGATGTGCATTTGATACGCCATGTCATCGTTTTATCGTGAATATGCCCATCAATATGCCGGGAGCCTGGGCCTATCCATAACGGCACACGGGGTATTGCTGGGGCTGATGCTGACCAGTTTCGCAATCGTGCCGCGGCAAATGCCGCAACCGGTTCAGATCGCCATCGAGGGTACGGTGATCGATATGTCGGAGATCAGGGCCCGGGAGGAAGAGCAGCAACGTCAGCGGCAGATGGAACTGGACCGACAACGCGAGGCTGAAAAGGAGCGCCAGCTGCTCGCCGCGCGAAAAAAGGAAGAACAGCGGCGCAAACAGGAAGCAGCGCGGCTGGCCGAACAAAAACGCAACGAGGCAGCGGAGCAGGCGCGCAAGGAAAAGTTACGCCAGCAACAGATCGCCGAACAGGCACGCATGGAGAAGGAGCGACTGGCGGCAGAAAAGGCCAGGGCTGAGGAGAAGGCCAGGGAGAAGGCCAGGGAGAAGGCAAGAGAAGAAGCAAGAATTGCAGCCGCCGAGAAACAGCGCCGGCAGGCACTGGAAGCGCAGCTGCAGCAGCAATTGGCTGCCGAGGAAAAACGGCTGGCCGCCCGGGAGTCCGGGTTGCTTGCCCAGTACGAGGCGATTATCAAGCAGAAGGTGGATCGCAACTGGGTGAAGCCGGCCAGCGTTCGTGACGACCTGGTTTGCGAGGTGCATGTCACCCAGATACCGGGCGGTGAAGTAGTAGGGGTGCGAATGGGAAAATGTAACGGCGATGCCGCCGTTGTGCGGTCCATCGAAGCCGCTGTTTTTCGTGCATCGCCGTTGCCGATGCCGCCGGACCCGTCTTTGTTTGACCGGAATATCAGATTTACATTCCGGCCGCAGCAATAAGCTCAATCGCAGATGTCTGGCATAGTAGACTGGCCCGGAGAAACAGCCGGGTAAACAAGGGAACAGGAAACACGGTATGACAAGGAAGTTCTATCTGCTGGCGGCATGTGTATTGGCGTGGATCTCGCCGGCCGCGTACGCGGAGCTGCGCATCGAAATCAACCAGGGAGTCGAACGGCCGGTGCCGATCGCCGTGGTGCCGTTCGGCTGGAAGGGCAGCAGCGGCAGTGCGCCGTTCGATGTCGGTGCGCTCATCGCAGCAGATCTTGCCGGCAGTGGCCGCTTTGCGCCCATGAGCCGGGGCGATATGCTGCAAAAACCGACCAGGGGCAGGGATATCGATTTTGGTGACTGGCGAATACTGGGCACCGAAGTCATTATCGTCGGGCAATTGATTCCGACGGGTGCGGACCGGTATTCCATCCAGTTCCAGGTATTCGATGTGTTTCGCGGCGATCTGCTGCTGGGCTATCGCCTCCCGACCGACAGGGCGTCGCTGCGCATGCGGACACGCCGGGCTGCCGATATGATTTATGAAAAACTGACCGGGATCCCGGGCGCATTTTCAACCCGGATTGCTTATGTCAGTGTCGTTCGGACCGGCGGCAAACCAACCTATCGTCTGATCGTTCAGGACGCCGACGGCGCCAACGAACAGCGTATGCTCAGGTCATCCGATCCGATCATGTCGCCGGTCTGGTCTCCGGACGGACGCAAGCTGGCCTATGTATCGTTTGAGAGCGATCAATCCGAAATCTATATCCAGACCCTGCGTTCCGGTGCGCGGCAAAGAGTGTCGGCCCGGGCGGGCGTCAATGGTGCGCCGGCCTGGTCGCCGGACGGGCGCAAGCTGGCCCTGACGCTCTCCAAATCCGACGGCAACCTGGACATCTACACGCTGGATCTTGCAACCCAGGTGCTCAGGCGCCTGACAGACCTTTCCTCGATCGATACCGAGCCGGTCTGGTCCCCGGATGGCAGGACCATCTACTTTACCTCCGACCGGGCGGGCGGGCCGCAGATTTACCGCGTCAGTTCCGGCGGCGGCCGGGCCAAACGGGTAACCTTCGAGGGTAACTACAACGCGCGCCCGAGGATTTCACCGGATGGAAAACAGCTGGCAGTAGTGCACAATGACCGCGGCAGCTATAAAATCGCGCTGGTGGATATGGCGCGGTCTTATGTGCAGGTACTGACCAAGGGCCCTCTGGATGAATCTCCCAGCTTTGCACCCAACGGGGAGACGCTCATTTACGCGGCACAGGCCGGGAATCAGGGGGTGCTTGCAATGACCTCGACGGATGGGCGCATTCATCGGCGGATTTCATCGGTGGAAGGTGACGTACGCGAACCAGCCTGGTCTCCTTACCCGGTAAATTAGATAAATTATAGTTAGTTACACATTATTTCTACTGTTAATTCGACTTTTCTGTCAGGAGTGTTAGTGACGTGAAATTAAGCAAATTGTTGATGATCATACTGTTGTTGGGGCTCGTGGCCGCTTGCAAGGGGCCGGGCGGGACTGTCGTCGATGACGGTATGCAGGACAGTTCGGTAGCGCCCGGCGACTCGGGTGGCGCGGTTTCATCCGGCGTTGGCTCCGGGACCATGGGCGAAGGCAGCGAATTCACCGAGGACATGGGTCAGCATGCCGATGCGGATATGATGGATAACCGGGTCGTCTATTTCGAGTTTGACAAGAGTGAAGTGACCGGGGCCTATGCCGATATGCTGGCGGTTCATGCCGGTCATCTGATGAGCAACCCGGCAATGAGAGTGCGCCTGGAAGGGCACACCGATGAGCAGGGCAGTCGTGAGTACAACATCGGTCTTGGCGAACGCCGGGCCCAGGCCGTCAAGCGCGTGCTGATGCTACAGGGCGTCGGCGCCGACCAGATCAGCACGGTCTCCTACGGCGAGGAGCGGCCTGCCGCACTGGGCAGTGACGAAGAGGCCTGGTCTTTGAACCGGCGTGTGGAACTGGTACCCGACATGTAACGTGTCCGGAGAGGAATCTGCATGAAATCTGTTACCAGGCTCTGCCTTTTGCTGGCAGTAGTTTTTATGGCGGGCTGCGAACTGACGGTTCCTCTCGAAGAGGATCCGGTCTATGTCAAGGTCAGCCAGGTCGACAAGCGACTCGACCGCGTCGAGAGCATTCTTGAAAACCAGAGCCTGATGTCCCTGGTTGCGGAGATTGAAAAG
>JAJRXW010000258.1 GCA_024276095.1 Gammaproteobacteria bacterium | reverse complement strand
GTCCCGGTTTTCGGCTACATACATGATTTTCGAACCATCCGAGCTGACCGCCGGTTGCAATTCGTCACCGGGATCGGTGGTGGTTTGCTGCAGCATCAGAGACTCCAGATCGAGCTCCCAGATGTCGTAGTTGCCTCCCCGGTTTGCCGACATGAGCAGCCGCCGGTTGCCGGGCATCCACGCCGGCGAGCGATGATCGTAATCGCCAAACGTTACCTGGCGCCGCTGATTGCCATCGGTATTCACCACAACGATCTGGTGGAGGGAGCCATTCAGTACCTCATAGGCGATGTGCCGGCCGTCGCGGGATACAGCGGGACAGCAGGCAATTTCCCCCGGTGCGGACAAAGTGCGGGCCTGGCCGCCACGGATCGGGATCAGTTGTATGCGGCGATCGCGATCGAAAATCAGCTCATCGCCCGTTGGCGTGACGGCAATCGCCAGCCTTTTGTCAGTGCCGGGCAAGGGGTCGCCAATCGGTGTACCGGTCGGCGCTGCCGGGACCTGGCCGGTCACAGCAAACAGCAGGCACAGGAAAAGCGGCAATTTCGACATCGTGCGGCAGGCTCTTACCCGGTTGCCGAGTGCCAGATGCCGCCGGTACGACGCGGGTCGGCCGCGACGCACAAACCGTCGGTTGCCGACCAGCTTGCGGCGCCGACACCGCCGAAGTACATCGACAGGGATTCAAAAGCCCGCTGTGCAACCGGCAACCGGTCGATGCCTATCCCCGGCTCGTAGGCAACGCGATAACCCCCGGCGGTAAATTCGACATGAGCTCGTGGGTGCCTGACCGCATCGTCCAGCGGCATGTTGAGCAGCAGGTGATTGACCAGCGTCTGCAGGATGGCAGTGGTGATGCGGTCGGCCCCGGGTGAGCCGACTGCCAATACTTTGTTTTCATCGCTGCGTGCAACGGACGGCGCCATATTGGAGGGCAGGCGACAGCCGGGAGGCCCGATGTCCAGACCGTGCTTGTTCAGCTCCAGTTCTCCGAGGCAGTTGTTCAGCCAGATGCCGGTTCCGGGCGGCATGTCTCCGCTGCCGTAACCGGCCGACATCGTAATCGAGCAGCCAAGCCCTGTGTCGTCAACGGCAGAGGTATGGCAGGTCGAACCGGCTTCCATGATCTGCTGCAGGTTCCCGATCGCGGACAACTCGAGCAGGCATGCAGCGTCTTCGGCAAGCCGGGTGCTGTGATCCATGCATTCCCGGCGGTATCCGAGCACGGCGCGTTGTACTTTGACCAACCGGTCCAAAGCGCTGTCATCCCAACAGCTGATCGGGTTGCGGCTCATCAGTTCCATCATGGCTGTCAGGACCGACCCGCCGACCGCAGGCGGCGGGTTGGTTGCAATGTGCCATGACCCGGTTGTTACCAGCAGGCTGTCCCTGGTCACGGTGCTGTAGCTGTTCAGATCCTCATGGCTCATGCGGCCGCCTGACGCCATTGTGTAGTCCGCCATGGCCCGCCCGATGTCACCCGAATAGAATTCAGCCGGGCCGTTTTTCGCGATCGCCTCCAGCGTGTCGGCCAGGTAGGGAACCTTGACCTTATCGCCCACATTTTTCAGTTGGCCTGCATCGTCATGCAGCGCATTGAATCCATCGTCCGCCCGCCCGAATATGGGTTTGCCCGAGAACACGAGGTAGTCGCGGGAAGCCTTTGGCAAAGGAAAGCCGCGCCGGCTGATGTCGATGGCCGGCTCCAGCAGCACCTGCCATGGCAGCCGGCCGAACCGTTCCGATGCCGTGCCGAACGCGGCGATACCGCCCGGTACGCCGACGGTGTCCGGCCCGACCACGGTGGTGATGCCGCCGCCGTATTCAAGATGGACTGCCGTGCTGGCCCGGCCGGCCGGGTCGGCATCGATGCCTTTCCCCGGTGCGGCGACATAGCCGTCGAGCGTGACCGGGGGCGCGCCGTTTCCCCATACGGTGATGTATCCGCCGCACCCCAGCGAGCAAACGCCCGGCTCGGTGTTGATCGATACCAGCGCGGCGGCGATGGCCGTATCCACAGCATTGCCGCCGCTCTCGGCGATGGCCGCTCCTGCTGTAGCGGCAAGCTCCGAGGTGGTTGCTATGGCGATCTTCATCGTAGGGTTAGTGTCGGGGGCTGGATCAAAAAAGTATCACAGAGCGAATACTGCTGCCTTCGTGCATCAGATCAAAAGCAGTGTTGATGTCATCGAGCGCCAGCGTATGGGTCACCATTTCATCGATCCTGATTTCACCCCGCATGTAGCGATCGACGTATCCTGACAGTTCCGATCGCCCCTTCACCCCGCCAAAGGCCGTTCCCCGCCAGACGCGCCCGGTGACCAGCTGAAACGGCCGGGTGCTGATTTCTTCACCGGCGCCGGCGACACCGATGATCGTGGATTCGCCCCAGCCCTTGTGACAGCATTCGAGTGCCGCCCGCATCAGCGCGGTATTGCCAACGCACTCGAACGAGTAGTCGACCCCGCCATCGGTCATGTCTACGATGACATCCTGGATCGGTGCATCGTGATCGGCCGGGTTGACGGTGTCGGTAGCACCGAGTTGCCGGGCGAACTCGAATTTTTCCGCGTTGATATCGATGGCAAGAATGCGCTTCGCCTGCGCCATCACCAGTCCCTGGATCACGCTCAGGCCGATTCCGCCAAGGCCGAATACCGCAGCCGTCGAGCCGGGAGTGACCCTGGCGGTATTAAGGACCGCACCGATCCCCGTGGTGATACCGCAACCCAGCAGGCAGACTTTGTCGAGTGGTGCTGCGGGGCTTATTTTCGCCAGTGCGATCTCCGGCACTACGGTCAGCTCCGAGAACGTGGACGTGCCCATGTAGTGATGAATGAGTCGCCCGGCCGATGAAAAACGGCTGCTGCCGTCGGGCATCAGTCCCTGGCCCTGGGTGATCCGGATCGCCTGGCAGAGATTGGTTTTCCCTGATCGGCAAAACGCGCATTCGCCGCATTCGGGCGTATACAGCGGGATGACATGATCGCCGGGTTTGACGGACTGAACGCCGGGTCCGGTTGCTTCCACGACAGCGCCGCCCTCATGACCGAGAATAGCCGGAAACAGCCCCTCCGGGTCAGCTCCGGACAGCGTGAACGCATCGGTATGGCAAACGCCCGTCGCGACGTTGCGAATCAGGACTTCGCCGGCACGCGGGCCCTCGACATCGATTTCCTCTACTGAAAGCGCCTGTCCCGGCTCCCAGGCAATTGCCGCTCTGGACTTCATATTGACACCCTTCCCACAAGTTGTATGCGATGCAAGGTAAACTGCTGCCCCACTACCTTAAACCAACTCGACAGAAAATTGCTTATGGACCTCAATCAACTCAGAGAGCGCTTGTCGGATATCGATCGGCAACTGGTGGAATTCGTCGCCGAACGACAGTCGATCGTGGCGGAAATCGGGGCGCTCAAGCAAACGGAGCACCGGCCGACCCGTGATTTCAGCCGTGAAAAACAGGTGCTGGACCGGGCCCGCGCCCAGGCTGAAGCGCTGGGGGTCGCGCCCGTGCTCGCCGAGTCGCTGATGCAGCTGCTGATCCAGTCTTCTTTGACCAACCAGGAACAGGCCCGGGTCCGCGCCGACGGCCACGGCTCCGGCCGACCGGCGCTGGTGATCGGCGGCAGCGGCAAAATGGGCTGCTGGTTTGCGAAATTTCTCGATTCCCAGGGTTTCAATGTCACCATCGCAGATCCCGCGCCCTGTGAGGCCGGTTACCGCTATGCGGCGGACTGGCGCACACTGGAGGACAGTTTTGCCGTCACTGTCATTTCCGCCCCCATCAGCATTACCGCCGGCATCCTGGCGGAGATGGCCGCGCAACCGAGACAGGGCCTGATCCTCGATATCGGTTCACTGAAGTCACCGCTGATCGACAACCTGCGGGCCGTTGCGGCTGCCGGCGGCAGGATTACCTCTTTACATCCGATGTTAGGCCCGGATACGGAACTGCTTTCCGGCCGTCACGTGATTTTCATGAATTGCGGGTCGGAGCAGGCACTCGAGGATGCCAGGCATCTGTTTGCATCGACCATGGCGATTCAGATCGAAATGGAGCTGGAAGAGCACGATCGGCTGATCGCCTATGTGCTGGGACTGTCCCATGCCCTGAACGTGGCGTTTTTTACGGCGCTGGCCGAAAGTGGCGAAGCGGCGCCGAGTCTGTCCAAGCTGTCCAGCACCACTTTCGATGCGCAGCTGGCAGTCGCCGAACTGGTTGCCCAGGATAATCCCCATTTGTATTTCGAGATCCAGTCCCTCAACCCGCACGGGCTGGCGCCGCTGGAAGAGTTGTCGAAAGCCGTAGGGCGGATCACCGACATCGTGCGCGGCGGCGATGAGGATGCGTTTGCACGGCTGATGGAACGGGGCAGGGAGTATCTCGGCAGAAGAGTCGGCCCTCCGACACCGCGTCAGACCTGAACCACCGTACTGGCTTATACCGGGCCGGACTGGCTGCGCCTGAGCAGATACAGGAACAGCGGTACGCCTACGATGGCGGTGATGGCACCGACGGGGAGCTGCCGCGGAGCGACGATGGTGCGCGCCACCGTGTCGGCGATCACCAGCAGGCTGCCGCCGGCGAGTATGGCGCCGGGAATCAGGCTGCGATGATCGGCGCTGCTGATCAGGCGAATCAGGTGCGGGATCACCAGCCCGATGAATCCGACCGTTCCGGCGGTAGTCACCGCCACTGCCGTTAACAGGGCGCTCAGGAAATAAACGGTAATGCGCATTGGCCGTACACTGAGGCCCAGCAACGCCGCTTGCCGGTCACCGGTTGCCAGTACATTCAGCGAATTGGCCAGCATCAGGCCGACTGCCCCCGCGCCGGTTACGAGTAACAGGCTGGGCATCGGGCTGGCAGCGAAAGAAAAATCGCCCATGAGCCAGAACAGGATGCCGCGCAGATTGGCGTCGGGGGTCATCGCGATAATCAGGCTGACCGTTGCACTCCAGCCAGCGGCTACCACGACGCCGGTCAGCAGCAGGCGGCCCGGCGTCCAGGCGCCATCCGAGCGTGCGATCATGAATACCAGCAGCGTACTGCCCAGCGAGCCGGCGAACGCGCTCAGGTCGACGACAAAACCCGTTGCCCCGGCGATCATTGCCGAGAGCGCGGCGACCGCCGCTCCGCCGGAAGTTCCCAGGATATAGGGGTCAGCGAGCGGATTGCGCAGCAGGACCTGCATCAGGACGCCGGCCAGCGCCAGCGAAGCGCCGGTGCCGAAGGCCGCCAGCGCCCTGGGCAGGCGCAGTTTCAAGACGATGTCTCTGGCCCCCGGTTCTGCGGTACCCTGAACGATCTGCCATACGGTATCCCAGTTGGCCGCACCACTGCCGGTTGAAACAGCGACCAGCAGCGTGACTGCCGCTGTCCCGGCCGCCAGGGCAATAAGTGGTTTGGGCTGGATCCGCATGGCGTGGAAGTGTACGCATGACCCGATGCCGATACGAATTTTCGACTGTGTCGTGACACTTGAAAGCGGAATATGAAAAAATGACGGTGTTTGTGGTGGTGCACCGCAGGCCATCATCACAGGCCATCATCAAAGGGGGCTATGGCAGGACAGGATGGACGATATCGATCCGCAAGGGTACCGGGCGAACGTTGGCATCATTCTCAGCGACGATTCCGGATCTGTGCTGCTGGGCGGCAGGCTGGGCAATGCCGGCTGGCAATTTCCACAGGGTGGGATACAGGTCAACGAGTCACCGGAGCAGGCCATGTACCGTGAGCTCAGAGAAGAGATCGGCTTGTCGGCGACGGACGTGGAGATGCTGGGCTGTACCGGCCAGTGGCTCAGGTATCAGCTGCCCGAGCGTTATATTCGCAAGGGGTCCAGTCCGGTGTGTATCGGTCAGAAACAGCGCTGGTTCCTGTTGAAACTGCTGTCGCCGGAAAGCCGCCTGTGCCTGGATACGACCGGGGAGCCGGAATTCGACCGCTGGCGCTGGGTCGATTTCTGGCGGCCGGTCAAGGAAGTGATTTTTTTCAAGCGGCAGGTTTATATTCAGGCGCTCGAGGAACTCGGTCCGAAACTGTTCCCCGAGGGTGTGCCGCCACGGCCAAGATGGTGGCCGAAGGACTGGCAGGAAGCCCCCGAATATATTGATGATCATGGCAATGAGCAAGGCGATTACCGGAGTGACGACATGGATCATTCAGGCAGCCGGGATAACTAGTGCATGACCAGACGTAACCTGATTATCAATACCCGGGTGCCCCGTTTTTCGCGCGTGGCGGTCGCCCTGGGGCTGGTGGGTGCCGTGGCTGCCATCTGGCTGGCCTACCAGTTGGGACAGATTCAGTCAGGCTACAACCGTTTCGAGGCGCGCAACGAGTACCAGACGTTGCTCGAGCAGTTCGAGCAGGTACAGGCCGACAATGAAGCCCTCGGCAGGAAGGTCGCACAGCTGGAGATGAGCAGCAAGATCAATTCAGAGGCGTACAAGCTGGTCGAGAGCGAGCAGCGGGCATTGCAGGGGACGATTCTCGAACAGCAGGAGCAGCTGGAATTCTACAAGGGAATCGTTTCTTCTCCCGATCAGAAGGCGGGCTTGCGGATCCAGGGGTTCGAATTGTTGCAGGGCAACGATGCGGCCTCCTACAGTGTGCGCCTGGTACTGGCGCAGAACCTGCGCAGTAACCGGGTCATCAACGGGTTTGTGGAGATGCGCGTAGAAGGGACCCGGGATGGGGAGCCGGTGTCACTGAATCTTGCGCAAATGGCGGGACAGGGCCAGTTGCGTGACCGGCTGGATTTCTCTTTTCGCTATTTCCAGGGGGTCCGCACGGAGCTGGTTTTGCCGGAAGGATTCGCGCCGGATCGGGTCATCGTCAAGCTCACACCGAAGGGCAAGGCGGCCAAGGCAGTGCAGCAAACATTCGACTGGACCGTGCGGGCGAGCTGAGTTCGGCAGAAATATCCGCATGGTGTGACCAGAGTCTGGTTTTATCCCCTTGTGCACCGCTAAACTCCGTCTCAGGACACTCTGGTGCGTCCGCACCGGGATATCGACGTGGCAGGTTTTGGAGAACGTATGTTTGGCAGTAATCGACGGAAACACGTTGCAATTCAGACACTGATTGGTGCAGGGACCCGGATCAACGGCGATCTGCACTTTGAGGGCGGCTGTCATATCGACGGCGTCGTTCACGGCAGTGTCGTGTCGGACCGTTACCCGGAGGGCTATCTCAGCCTCAGTGAGGACGGCCGTGTGGAAGGCAGCGTGAGCGTGCCGAGGGTCATCCTCAACGGGACTGTCCAGGGCGATGTGCATGCCAGCGAGCACGTCGAACTGGGGACCACGGCCCGGGTGGTTGGCGACCTGTATTACGAATTGCTTGAAATGGTTGCCGGCGCCGAGGTGAACGGGAAACTGATTCATGAGCCCGGTGCGACCAAGGAGAAGCAGAAACTTCAGGCCCGGCTTCAGCCGAAGACTGACGACAAAGGCGAAACCGTTCCGGCCAGCGGTGTCCCGGCGTCCTGAGCCGGGTTCCCGCCGCTACAACGCGGTGAATCAGCAATAGTGTGATAACTTTAGCGGCGTTGTCGTTGTCGCAGAGTCGCGCGTGCATGAAGCGTCTGAAATACTCGCAGCAGTAGATCTGGGGTCCAACAGTTTCCATATGGTGGTTGCACGGCTGTCGCACGGGCAACTGACGGTCATCGATCGGTTGCGCGAAATGGTGCGCCTGGCCGCCGGACTGGATGCTGCCGGCACGCTGGACGAGGCAAGCCGCAACAGAGCGCTGGAATGCCTGTCACGGTTTGGCGAGCGATTACGCGATATCGATGCGGATAATCAGCGCATCGTCGGTACCAATACGCTGCGCAGGTTGCGCAAGGGCGATAGTTTTCTCGAAGAGGCGGAAAGCCTGCTGGGTCATTCGGTAGAAATCATCTCCGGCATAGAAGAAGCCCGCCTGATCTATCTTGGCTTCAGCCACAGTTTGCCATCCATCGAGGGTTCGCAGCTGGTGGTGGATATCGGCGGCGGCAGTACCGAGATCATTCATGGCCGTGGCATGGAGCCGGTCGCGATGGCGAGCCTGCACCTGGGGTGTGTGGGGCTGAGCGAGTCCTGCTTTGGCAACGGTGAATTGACGGCTGACCGGTTTGAGCGCGCCAGGCTGGTGGCGCGACTGGAACTGGAGCCGGTGAAGTCCCGCTTCCGGCATGTTACGGCTGAACGGGTGGTCGGTACCTCGGGAACCATCCGGGCGGCGCAGGCTGTGCTGATCGCACAGAATCCGAAGCGTAACGCCGTTACTTCGAAGGGGCTTGATCAGTTGATCGCGGCGATGGTCGAAGCCGGGCATGTCGACAGGCTGAAATTCGAGGGTTTGTCGGCACAGCGTGCACCGGTGTTTCCCGGCGGTGTCGCCATTTTGGCGGAAGTGCTGGCGACTCTCGACGCCAGGCGTGTGGTTGTGTCGGACGGGGCCCTGCGAGAGGGCATTCTCTATGACCTGATCGGCCGGTTGACCGATGAAGATGCACGGGTCCGGAGTGTGCGGGCAATGCAGGCGAAGTTTCATGTAGACGTGGAACAGGCGCTGCGCGTGGAGAATACGGCCCTGATGATTCTGGATCAGGTGCGGGAGGACTGGGATCTGGCGCGACGGTCTGATCGGCAGATGCTTTGCTGGGCATCGAGGCTGCACGAAGTGGGTCTGGATATCGCGCACTCTCACTACCATCGTCACACGGCATACCTGCTTGAGCATGCCGATATGCCGGGTTTTCCGCGTAACGAGCAACGGATACTGGCCTGCCTGGTGGGGGCGCAGCGCAGAAAATTTTCCCCGGAGCTGTTTTTCGATATGCCGAGAAACCGGTACAGGCGCG